>JABCSP010000290.1 GCA_018238825.1 Candidatus Thorarchaeota archaeon
CAACTGCTTCAGCATCTTAGATAACTGAGGTGACATTATAGTGAGGTCTATCTTCAGACGAAAACAAAGTGATGATACATCCGATGAAATCATTACCAAGAGGTCTCTCCCACGCCTTGGTATTTTCTCTCCAGCTACCGAATCCATTGAAGTTGACCCTGTCCGAGAGCTCAGAAGACTAAGTGAGCTTGAAGAGATATTTGTCAGATCAAAGAAGCTTGAGTCGCTGGCTGACGTACCTTATGTTGTTGAAGAGATTAAGGAGGGCAATATTGTCCTGTTAGATATCTCACGTCTGAATGATGGCAGCAATCAGACACACATAGAACTACGACGTATTATTGAGCGGATTAAAGGTGCAACTAAAGGATATCAGGCTGATATTGCTCTAGTCAATGATGGATGTATGATTATCACACCATCATTTGTCAAGCTGTGAGAGAGCCTATCTTAGTTTGATGTTTTCAGTCACCATTGGAGCCCTTGTTTCGATATTTAGAGCCTTGTGGATCGTAGATGCTAATCCAATTGTCTTTGATGCTTCACCATGAACACATAGGATTCTTTCAGGAACTGGGTTCAAACGTTTTACATAGTTGAGAATTTGTTTCCTATCGGAGTGGCCCGAGAATCCTTCCACGGTTGTTACTTCCATATTCACTGGAACAACAGTTGTCTGACCATCGCGATTTCTCATATTGACTTCTTTCCAACCCTTCTGGATACGTCTACCGAGTGTATTCTCTCCCTGATAGCTAACAAATGTGAGTGTATTCTTTTTATCAGGAGCCAGTAGTCTGAAGTAATCGACACTGGGACCACCAGCTAGCATTCCAGATGTGGCCATGATGATACAAGGATCTCCCTCAGTTATCTCCTCACGTTGATCATGGTGGTCGACTTGCACAAATATCTCGGATAAGAATGGATTCACGCCTTGATGGAAGATCATCTCACGTATCTTCTTACTGAGTGCCTCAGGATGAGCTGTATGAATAGCCGTAGCCTGAGCAATCATACCTTCAATGTACACAGGTACTTTCGGGATTCGCCCCTTTGAAACAAGATCTTCCATGACAAGCATGATTTCTTGAGCACGACCAACTGCAAGTACCGGGATGAGTACCTTACCACCCCGTTCTAAAGTTCTTCTGAGTATAGTAGCGAATTTCTTCTCTACTTCTTGCCTTGGTGGCATTTTATCCGTAGGATGACCATAAGTACTCTCAATAATCATTGTTTCAAGTCTTGGGAAAGTAAAAGTTGCTGGTTCAAGTAATCTGGTCCTTCCAAACTTGAAGTCGCCGGTGTAAGCCATATTGTATTGACCATCGCCAATGTGGAAGTGGACTATGGCTGATCCAAGAATGTGACCTGCGTTATGTAGTGTAAGGCGAACGTCGGGAGCGATATCAGTGACCTCTCCATAGTTCAGAGGTATTGTGTGAAGGATTGCCTCTTTTACGTCCCGATCACGATATGGTCTAAGTTTACCCTCTCGCTCGGCAACTTCTAGATAGTCTAATTGCAAGAGTGTTGAAAGGTTCAATGTAGGAGCTGTCATGTAGACGGGCCCCCGGTAACCATACTTAAACAAGAATGGGACCATTCCACTGTGGTCCAAGTGAGCATGAGTAATTACAACTGCATCTAATTTTTCGATGCTGAATTCGGGCATGTCTAACCTTGGAAATGCCTTACTGGGGGTTCCTACATTAACACCACAATCAACAATAACACTACTCTCAGCAGTCTGCAGAAGCATGCAAGATCTACCCACTTCACGGAATCCGCCCATAGCGGTAAGTCTAATCCATCCGTTTTTCATCAGAGATGGTCTGTGTATTCTCTTTCCAATCTCACGAAATGATTTGTTCCGAGTTGCAGCTTCCGATTGTATGATGTATCTGATTTGCTTGATGAGCTTGCTCTCAATTGGTGGAGTTCTCATGACATTGGGACGCCAAAATGTCTGACGAGTAATCTCTCGTAGAGTTGTACCACTTCTTCCAATGACAAGACCGGGTTTCTGCGCTTCAATGATAACCTCTCCCCTTGAGATGTCAAAGTCTATCGATGTAATCATAGCCTCTTCAGGGACAAGCTCACGAACAGTCTTCTCGGCTTCTGCGTGAGTTAATCGAACTTCTGGAGCTGACCTCACCACAATACGCTTCCGCATCTTGCGTGCAAGAGCTTTGATTCTATCTCCGTCATCTAGCAATATCTTTGGTGCCTTCGAGTAAATAGCTATCTCTGGCCCTTCAAATTCCACTGCACTAATTGCAGCTGAGCGGGGAAGTGCCTTCTTGACTACTTCTCTAATATCAACAAATTCGTATTCATTATTGGGCTTCATGGATAGTCACACCCCAATTGTTGGCCTATTAATGCCCTAATTGGCCTCATTCTATATATCAGCACACAAGATTGTTGAGCTGATAGGGTAACATGATTAACATGTTACAAGTGTAAGAAACACTGTCACTATTGTCCTTTCCAAATCTTCATGATGGTATCCTTTGGGATTTCCTGATAACCATCCTTGTCAATCACACTCACTAGGATTGAATTGCCTGAAGCGGCATCTCTCTCGATAGCAGCTGCGACTGCACGAACACCAAGTTCGATTCCCTTCTTTTTAGTAAGGTCCTCTTTGTACCCTACTTCTAGAACACCAAGTGCTACTGGAGAACCAGAGCCTGTTGATACGAACTTGTCAGGTATGACGCTGCCCACATAATCTGTAAAGTAGACTTGTGCGCCTTCGTCATCATATCCTCCCACAACACACTGCAACATGTAGAGTCCACGACCTTGGAACATGATGTTACTAAGAAGACGGGTTAATGCCTTGACCCGAATGGGCCGACCTCTCTGAATTTCAAAGAGTTTAGCTTCCGCAGACAAGAGGTCCATGATTGATTGTGCATCAGCAACAGATCCGGCAATTGTCGCACCTATTCGGTCCGTAATCTTGAAGATCTTCTTTGCAGTCTTATTTGCAATCAGAAAACCCATTGTAGCTCTCTGATCACTAGCTAAGACTACACAGTCTTTTGCGATCAAACCAACTGTAGTAGTTCCTGTCTTTAGTTCAGCTGGGGGCTGCATCTCTGGTTCCATGGTAATTGACACCCTCTAAAAGATGAATCGTAGAGAACAAGTGACAACCAATCGTCCTGAGGAGCATTATTAAGGTTTTCTCAGTGAACATAAAACGGCGGGGGTCTACTTATCATCAGGTTGTATTCTCTGAAGGAGGTTCGGGGCGTTTGAATGATGTTACGATTCTGACCTCTTTGATATCTTCAGCAGCCTTGAGTATATCGGCTGCTATGCCAATCTCTCCGTACTGAATATTCTCAATGTATCGAGTTTCCTGTGGTAGCTCAACAGTTACGACTTTCTTCTTTATAGTGACACTATATCGATCCTCTGGAATTCCTGGAATTCTACGTTTAAGAACTGCCTTGAGTTTCTCAGTCGTATCTGATACTATCTCTCTGATTATGACATCATATACAAGGGTCTTTCCTGCAAATGGACTGTTGAAGTCAATTCTTACTCGGCGACCAAGATCGGAAGTAACAACGCCTCGCTCTTTACCGAATGTAACCTCTTCACCATTGTATCCTCTTACACCTTGTTTTGCAAGTTTCACTTTGGCAATCAACTTAATCTTGGCAGGGTCTCTAACACCTGCTCCTTTTTCAGGAGGAACTTCAATGGTCTTTGAATCTCCAATTTTCA
>JABCSP010000291.1 GCA_018238825.1 Candidatus Thorarchaeota archaeon
TGGGTCTTGAGAATTAAGGCTCTGTTTTCCAAATCTCCTTGAGTTTCATCGGATCAATTCCAACTTCGAAATTCAGAGACTGTCTGTGCTCCTGGGTCCTCCACTGTTTTCTATATCGATAGAAATATTCGTATAGTTCAGGAATATCTTCACAGAAGAGCACCTTATGTTTCTGAATGATGTCCATTTGAAGATAGAGTGGCAGCTCTTCAAAGATCCAGACATCGTACTTGCTGGCGTTTAGTCGCCTCCATATGTTACCAAGTAGTTCAGCTCGTTCAGATGCCGAATGAAGAGTTGAAGCGATGATACAAAGGTCGTAGTCACTCGCATCTGTAGCAGTCCCATCAATGTGTGAACCAAAGAGAAGAACTGCATCAATTCCAGCAAGCTCTTGTATCCAATTGAGTTCGTCCTGAATACCGGTTAGTTCCTGCTCAACCATTTCTCCACCACATTGAGGAATTCAGTTATTCCGGGAAGAACCCGTTTGATACTCTCTAGAAGAATATCAATATCTACATCATTATACACATGAATGAGACGATTTCTGAGTCCATTAGCCTCTTTCAATATCGCCCCTACTTCTTTAGTTATTAATCCCAGTTCTAGGATACGGGCAATGTTCGTGTAATCATCTGTAGGCGGGATTGATGTGTCCTTTAGCATCATCGCCATCAGGTCTGTAGCTACTTCAATGACTTCTTGTGCAGCCTTTTCAATTGCCAACAGACTCTTTGTTTCATGTTCAGAGATTTTTTCTTGTTGCCACACCTCTACCAGTTCAATCCTGTTTCGACCGTGAAGGATCTTCCGCATGTACCGCTTCTTGCGGTTCTCAGGTAATTTGGGCATCTTGAATATTTCCAACTGCTGATGTCAGACCAGAGCATTTCTTACAGTTTATACCTTTGCATAGACATTCTTCATTTATTCAAGAATCTACAGCCAAGTAATTACATGAATTCCTCTGGCATGGAAAAGACACTAAATGGAAATTTGTTAAAAAATAGGAAGAGAGAGCTGGAGAAATCCAGCTCATCCATCTTCAAGGTTATTTCATGGTCCTTACCCATTCAATTTCACATACTCGATAGAAAGCTTGGTCAAAAGTTCTATTACTTCTCACAAGAATTGAAGCTCTGTTTTCCAGATCTCCTTGAGTTTCATCGGATTAATTCCAACTTCAAAATTCAGAAACTGTCTGTACTCTTGGGCCCTCCATTGTTTTCTATGTTGGATTCACTTGATATTCTTCCACTCCTTCCACTTCTCACACAGGACGGTTGATTACGAAAAACTCATATCTTCGTGCACTCATACATGAATACATGAAAACAATCACCATCCGTGATGATATCTACAAGAGTCTGCGGGAATTAAAGCGAGCTAAAGATAGTTTTAGTGAGGTCATTCAACGATTGCTGGAACGCAAAAACACGGATATGAACACATATTTTGGAGTTCTTAGAGATAGTTCTAAATTAGATGAAATTGAAGAGATTACAACAAATATCAGGGAATCAGCGAGGCTGCGAACGTGATCCTCTTAGATACATCGTTCTTAATAGATTATTTTAGAGGAGTTGAAGAAACAAGGGATATTGTTGTTGAAAAAGAACCAATAGTGTCTACAATAAGTTATCATGAAATAATGACTGGAATTAAACTAAAAAAGGCAACCAAGGAAAAACAGTATTTCACACGATTCTTCAGTGAGGTGAAACTGCTTCCATTTCATAGAGACGCAGCAGATTTCTCAAGCGATATCAATGCCAAGTTGTTAGCAATTGGAAAGAATGTTAATACACTGGATATATTGATAGCTGGAACTGCAATAGCAAACGGAGTATTCTATGTTGCTACAAGAGATAGTGATTTTGGTGAGATATCAAAGGTTTCAGAAATAGAAGCAATTATCTATTGATAAAGACCTCAGAAATTCGAATCTTCATGAGAACCCTCAGATTCTCAATATGACCATCCATCAAGAATTGAAACAACGATGCATAATCAAACTCAGCTGTACTCATAACCCTCATCCTCTTGTAATCACTTGTTTCTTAAACTATCTAATGAATGATCTTTAATAATAAACAACAGCATCGTTTAGGATGGACCCCAACTTCTTTTTGTAGAGAATAATATACACATGTATTTCCAGATGGCATGTGATGTTGTGATGCGAGCATATCGCTTTACTTCAGCCCAAGAATTACATGAATTCCTCTGGCATGGAAAAGATACTGATTGGAAGTTTGTTAAAAAATAAGAGAAGTGAGCTGGAAATCAAATGACTCCCAGCTCTTACATCTATTCAGGTTATTTCATGGTCTTGACCCATTCAATGACTGGTTAATGTGAAAACCAATAAGATTTTTACCTAGAAAACCCAAGAACGAGTGGGAGTCATGGGCATTGGTGATCAGACTTGAATATACTGATGCAATGGGTGCTCAGAATACAGTGACATATCCAGAGAACGTAATGTCAATAGATCTATCTGGACTTGGTTATATTGAGATAGATTTGACACCCTTAGAACAATGTACGCATCTGCAAAAACTGGATCTTCGAGTAAGTAGATTTGTATCTAATGACCTCTCGGCTCTGAAAGCTTGTAAGAATCTAGAAGTATTTTCACTCACCAGCACTCAATTTAGACAAATTGATTTGGAACCTCTAGTAGAGTGCACAAAACTGCGAGAAATATTACTTTGGCTCAGGGATTTGAAAGTACTTGATCTAAACCCCTTTGAATTCCTACCGAACCTGCAAAGATTCGAACTGATGACGAATTCACTCGAACATATTGATCTATCACCGTTTGGGCATTGCTCTAATCTACAATCGCTCAATCTCAAAATGAACAGATTTCAGAGTGTTGACTTAAGACCTCTCAGCTCATGTCCAGATCTAGAGGTTTTGCATTTGATGATGAATCAACTCAGTTGCATCGATTTGGAACCTCTACATAAGCTAACAAGACTGGAGAGTATCAGCCTGGGTGCGAATCAGCTCAAATCTATCAATCTGACTCCCCTAAGCTCATGCTCAAACCTACGGAAATTTGAGATCACAGGGAACAATCTCCAAACTGTTGATCTCAGACCTCTTGGCTCCTGCACAAAACTAGAGGAACTCTTTCTGGGACAGAATCAAATCCATTCAATCGATATATCATCGCTCATTAGTAAACCAACCATTATCATTGATGACAATTGTAGAATGCATTCCTGGCTCAAAATGAAGAATGCAGTATATGAACGACCAATATGTAGATACTCATGGCCATTCCTTCAACGTATTGTACAAGTTTCAGGAACAGACCGTCGCGTCCAACATGACATAATCTATGCTATGGGACTCAAGGACTGCGGCTTTTTTGAGAGAAACCTACAAAATATCCTGATCTCAATACCAGCTGAAATTTCAATTGAGGAGGTTCGGAAACATGTGGTGGATCTACTCCTGGAGGATATTGCTGAAGCTGTTGACAGAAGAGAATCGATAACAGGATTTAGAGTTGAGGAATTCTACACCTATAGTGGAGAGATAGCTGCGAGAACTAAAAGCATCATTGAGCTTCAATCTACTGAGATGGAGAATGTTGTTGTCAAGGTGGATGGTAATAATGTGGACCTGAGAGAACTCTTTCTCACATCATATGGCTATAATATTCTGAATGCAATGAACATGAAGCTCACTACAGACTTGAAAGGCCTTGAGCAGGTGAAGAAATCCC
>JABCSP010000292.1 GCA_018238825.1 Candidatus Thorarchaeota archaeon
CGCTCTCGACACGATTTCCGCTACGACATCATAGACCCGCCGTGCCTCCTCGAACATATTCTGATGATATCATCCGTATGTTTTTTGTTGTATTGTGCATGTAAGAGACCAGAAAGACCTACAATGACATGAATGTTAGATCGCAGGTCATGGGCCATCGTATGAGCAAACCGACTCAATTCTTCTCTTTGATGCTTCAGCTGATCTTGTGTATCTTTCCAATCCGACAGGTCGCGAATGTGCGTTTGAAATCCAACAGCCTTTCCATCTACAAAAATCAATGAACTAGAAAGGTGAAAATGAATTTTAGAGCCATTTTTCCTTATACCTACTCCCTCAAATCCTTCAGTTTGAGTTTTCCCATCAGCAGTACTTTTTTGGAAAACCTTCATCGCAGGTTCTTTGTAATCTGGATGAAGAAACATATCAAGTCGTTCCCCAATAATTTGCTCCTCTGGATAGCCCCACATCTCAATTATTCTCGTATTGCAAAAAGTAAACCTTCCGTCTAGATCGATTCCAACGACTCCATCTGGAAGATTCTCGTATAACACTCTATAGCGCTCTTCACTTTCTCTAAGGTCTTTTTGAATTTTCATTCGATTAGTGATATCTCTTACCAAAGCCTGGACAAGTGTTTCTCCTTCAATTTCTATAGCATTCAAGCTGACCTCAGCATCAAAAGGAGTACCGTCATATTGGATATGCTGCCAATAGAAAACCTGAGAATCTCCTGCAATTGCATCATTGATCTTTTCCATGGCTTTCTCCAATGAACCCCGTCCATCAGGTTGCAGTTCTGGAGAGAACTTGTATGGAGGTTGACCAATTATTTGTTCTCGTGTACAGCCAAACATCTCCAATGTTTTATCATTACATTCAAGAAAAATATCATTCCGCATTAGAAATATTGCGTCATTTGCAGTTTCAAACAAGGCCCTGTAGCGAACTGCAGCTTGAAAGACAGAATCGCTAATATCTCTCTGGATGGAAATAGAATGCATCAAGTTACCGTTATTGTCGGTTACTGACGAAACACTAAGAATTACAGTGCGTTTCGTTCCATCTTTTGTCATGATATCGATTTCTTCGTTTCTCAGGTCCCCTGTTTTCTTCCACTTTGTAATCAGTTCTTTCACACGAACTGCTTCATCAGGTGCATATACAGTTGTTAGGGGTTTGCCAATTAGCTCCTCTTCATCATAACCGAGAGCATCTAGTGCAGTCTTATTCACACTCAGGATTTTACCATCCGGTGAAACCAAATAGCAGTATACAGGAGCATTTGAGAAGAATGCCCTAAATCGCTCTTCGCTATCTTTCATTAATTCTTCAGAGCTTTTTCTACTACTAATATCTCGAGTTATACCAAGAACACCTACAGGATCACCGGCTTCATTATACATCGCGGATGCTGATACTTCGGTCCAAACGGTATGGCCGTCCTTATGATACATCTCTAATTCTGTAGTTATCGGTTGCTTGAATTCTTCTCCCTTTCGAATACTTTCAAAACCCTTTCCAAAAAACATTATCATTCGTTCTAATGAGTCGGGAGTCATTACTTCCGCCCAGCTCTGAGCTAGTGACTCCTCATATGTGAAACCTCTTAATCTCTCAACAGAGGGGCTAAGAAACGTACGCTTCATGTTCATGTCTAAAGTAAAAATTACATCAGAAGAATTCTCAGCAATCAATCGATACAGCTCTTCCCTCGCACGTCTAGCATCCTCAACTTCTGAACGGCGGGTTACATCTCTGAATACACCTAGTTGGACGTCCTGACCTTCCCATTGAATTTCGGCAGCTGAGATGTCTGCATAGAAAATAGACCTATCTTTTCTTAGAATAGGAATTCTCTCAGCTATTCTAATTTCGTCGCGAGCCTGCTTCTCGAACAGGTCCAATACATTTTCCAATTCTTCTTCTGGATGCATGTCAGCAACACTAAATTCCAACAGCTCCTCTAGAGTATACCCAATCATCTCACAGAAACGTGCATTTGCAGATAGCACTTTTCGATCTACACGGTCTACCATCAAAATACCATCATTTGCATTTTCGAAAACAATCCTGTATCTTTCCTCAGATTCAGAAAGAGCTTTCTTCTCACGAAAGTGCTCAACAGAACTCCGAACGATATGAATGAGTTCTGCATATTGACTCTTGGGATCGCCACCCTTAATCACATAGTGAGTAGCACCAAGATTGAGAGCATTAATTGCAATCTCTTCCCGACTTTTTCCTGTAAAGATAATGAAAGGAATAAGGTCATCTTTGGCTCGTACTCTAGCAAGGAATTCAAGACCATCAATGATTGGCATCTGATAGTCACTAATGATTGCGTCAAACTTCTTGAATTCAAGTAGGTCTAAGGCTGCTGTCGCTGAGCTTGCAGTTGTAATCTCTAAATCTGGAGAGTCCCTTTCCATATACTCACTGCCCACACTCAGCAGTGGTTCATTGTCATCAACAAATAAGACCTTTATTTTCATGAAAGTTCCTCACAAAGTTAGAAGCTTACCAGCAAAAACAAGAATTAGTTACGTTTTGAAGATTTCTTGCCTCTATGGTACAACAATTTCAATGTCGTTATCACTTTTAGCACCAATTCCAATCTCAACAGCTCGCTTAATTTGTGGAATTTTCCAAACGTCCATTCCAAGTTTATTCTTGGCATTGCAACATTGGATTGTTCGCACACCTTCAACATCAATTGAAACCATATCTCCGCTTGCAAGAATGAGATTAGGAAAAGAACATTGACCAGAGGTAGGACCACCTGTTATGAAACACGTTCGAGCATCCATAACAATTAGGTCAGGATTGAAGTATGATGCAAGGTCAGCAATCTTGGGTTCGAGATTTCTCATGTGCATCTTGAGCCGATCTCTATGCTTTATCCAACCGATGAATAATTTCATGCTCCCAGTATATCGAGCAAGAAAGTGTGTCTTCAGACAAGGGGCTAATACTAATTTCCCCAAATCAAAGAGAGGCTTACCTATTGATCCACTCTTGAGATATTTTCCTCTTGGAAAATCTACCTTCACCCATTCATGTTCATCGAGAAAAATAAGTTCTGCATCAAGGTCTTCAGCAATAGCTGTTAGGCCTACTTCTTGAGAAACCCTACGTGCAGATATACGCAATGTGGAACTCTCTATTATCTTCAATTTCCCAGCTCCAGCCTCAAGTAGAGATTCTCCTAGAGCCTTGATGAATTGAGGGTCACTAGAAGCGGGATATTGGTCACTTGTATTCAAATTTGGCTTAATGGTCACTATATCATCCTGATTGATAACTTTATCAAATCCGCCAATCAACTCAACAGCTTGCTTCACTGCATTTTTCAGATTTGATTCTACAGAAACCTTGCTGAGTAGATATCGACCTTCACTCATGTACGGGGAATGTTCACTCATTGTTCGTGTATATGTTACAATACTGGTGAAATAGCTTGCTCTAACCCCAAATTGCGGGTACATCAGCAACATATTAGATTAGAATCCCATGACAACCAGAACAATACCTATCAAAGTCAGAAAAACACCGATCATGGCTAGGGGAGTAAATTTCTCTTTCAAAACAAATACTGATACTGGTATCGCAAAGAGTGGAGCAACGGATGAAATTACTGACATGATAGCAGCTCCCACCATTGCAACTGCGGATACATAAAGAAGAGAGCCTAAAGCCATCCCGAATAAACCAGCAATAATAACTCGTGTTGTTGCTTT
>JABCSP010000293.1 GCA_018238825.1 Candidatus Thorarchaeota archaeon
GAGAGTACATGCCTCGTGATATTGCTGTTCAAATCATGCAGGGTGCCTTCAAGGGCAAGTAATTCTTGCGTAGATGGGAAGTACTATTCTATAACCCCCTCTCGGTATAATCATGATAAAAGAAATTCCTGCTGATATGCTGGATACAATTGACCCTCTGATGAATCGTTATCTTGAGAAATCACCAGAAGGACAAATGCCTCCCAATTTTATGGATCTCGTTAAGACAGCTGTTTCTGAAGGGAAAGCCTTTCTCTATGGAACTTATTCAGATGATGATATACTTCAAGGTATTGGGATTTTTGGTAATGTATCAAAACGTCTTTCATTTGTATATGCAAGTGGGAATGTAGATTTGGAGATTGAGTTGATTAATGCAATTTTCAATAATCACTCCTCTGATTGTCCATACATTCACGCAGGGGGCCCTTCTGTAACAGAAGCAATTTCTCATCATCTAATTGAAATTGGATTTAGAAAGTTAGATAGAGCATACATGACCCTCAGTAGAAAGTTGGTAGAAAACATAGATAATTCAGATCTACCTGATGGCATGAAATACGAAGTGTATGATAATTCACAGATTGATGAATTATCCAAAGTTGTTTTCATCAGTAATGAAGGTAACATCGATCAAATAGTATTCCCAAATTTCTTTGGAACAATTGAGAATTGTAAGACTTTAATCGAGAATATCGAGAACAATGTCTATGGTGAATACAAGAAACCATACTCTTGGCTCTTGATAGAAGACAATCGGATTATCGGTGCATGTCTAATGACCATTCGAAATAAGGGTGATACAGGATATATCCCTGACATTGTGATAGATCCAAAGTATCGCGGAAAGGGTCTAGGTAAAATGTTACTTATTCATTCCATGAAGAAAATCATTGATGGTGAACCTGATATTGTCAAGGTGGATTTGGATGTGACGTTAGAAAATGATGCTAGATTCCTATACAAATCAATTGGTTTCGAGCATGTTAGAGAGTACTCAATGTACACTTGGGTGAATGAATAATTGATTGTGTATCTAATAATACCAATTGATCGATAGTGGAATGATTAATCTAGTCGTTAGCTTTTCGAAATCTCGTGGTTAGCCATGAGCAAGTATAGTGACATCTATTCAAAGATTCTTGATGCGCGAGAAGTACTTCGTGATGTCAAGCATGTGACCCGTCTTGACAAATCTTCAACCTTCAGTAAAATTTCTGGCGGTCATGTGTACCTTAAACTTGAGAATCTGCAGAAAACCGGATCTTTCAAAGTGAGGGGTGCCGCGTATGCAATGTCACAACTTACTGATAAAGAGAAGAAGGCTGGAGTGATTGCCGCAAGTGCGGGAAATCATGCTCAGGGTGTCGCTTATGCTGCAACTCGACTTGGTATTAAATCGACAATTGTGATGCCGGTCTTTTCACCTGTAGCAAAGATACAAGCAACTCAGGGCTACGGCGCAAATGTGGTTCTTCATGGGAATGTGTTTGATGATGCTCTGGCACACGCTCGAGAAACCGCTGAAAAAACTGGAGCAACATTCCTTCATCCATTTAATGACGAAGATGTCATTGCCGGACAAGGCACAATCGGATTAGAGATACTCGATGAATGTCCCGAAGTGGATGTGATAGCTGTGCCTGTGGGTGGTGGCGGTCTGATTTCTGGAATCTCTATTGCAGTGAAGGAACAACGACCAGAAGTGGAAATCTATGGAGTAGAAGCTGAATCTGCAGCATCGATGCAAGCTTCCTTTGAAGCTGGTAAAATCGTAAATGTAGAGGGATTGGATACTGCATGTGATGGGATTGCTGTGAAGAGACCTGGGAAGATTACCTATCGCATTGCAAAAGACTTGCTCAATGGTGTAGTGACTGTTGAGGAACTTGAGGTCACTAGAACGCTCTTCTTGCTCCTTGAACGGGCAAAGATTGTTGTTGAACCTGCTGGGTGTGTTGCTCTATCTGCTTACCAATATGGTAAGATTGACATCAAGGGTAAGAATGCAGTAGCAATTCTTTCTGGTGGTAACATCGATATGTCATTTATGTCAAGAGTGGTTGAGAAAGAACTTTTCAGACTTGGTCGTTCTGTTCGAGTTCGTGGTTCTATTCTTGATCGTATTGGAAGTATGAACAAGGTTCTCGGAATCGTTGCAGAATCTGGTGTTAGTATTATAGAAATCAATCAAGATCGTTCTGACCCTGATTTGCCACCAAATAGAGCTGATTTAGAGATGATTCTTGAAGTCCCTGATGAGAAAGCTGTAACAAAGATGTTGAAGCTCCTCGAGAAGGAGGGACTTAGTTTCTCAATCTATGAGGATTGAGGTATTGAAATTGGCACCTCAACACGATTCAATATTTAATGCCAAGTTTCTTGGATAGCTTATCCAGCATATCCTTGGTCATCGCTGCAAGATCATAGTCGGGAGTCCAACCCCACTCTTCTGTGGCGACACTGTCATCAAGAGAAGCTGGCCATGTTTCTGCAATTGCTTGTCTGAAGTCTGGTTCATAAGACATCTCAAACTCAGGGATGTGCTTCTTGATTTCTGCTGCAATTTCCTCTGGAGCAAAACTCATCGCAGTGATGTTGAAACTTCTGTGTTTCAACTTGCTCTCATCTGCTTCAATCAAGTCTATTGTACATTTGATACAATCAGGCATGTACATCATAGGAAGATAAGTTCCCTTGTCAAGAAATGATGTGTACTTCTTATTCTTGAGTGCTTCATAGAATATCTCAACCGCATAGTCTGTTGTACCGCCACCAGGTAACGCTTCAGAGCTAATGATTCCTGGATATCTTAGTGAGCGGAAATCTACACCGAACCTCTTTGTGTAGTACTCACCCCATAATTCGATGAAAACTTTTGTTACTCCATAAGCACTCGTCGGTCTCATGATAACATCGTTGGGTGTATTTTCTCTAGGAGTACTGGGACCAAATGCTGCAATGGAACTAGGAATCATTACCTGATCTAGTTTGAGCACTCTAGCAGCTTCAAGGATATTGTATCCTCCCTCAACGTTTGTTCTATATGCAAGTTGAGGATTCTTCTCACCAACTCCTGAGAGTACTGAAGCATTGTGAATAACTATGTCAATATCGTTATCCACGAACATTGAATGAATCTGATTAGGGTCAAGAATATCTAGATGGAGGTATGGACCGTCTTTTGTTAAGATTTCTGGGGGTTTCTTTCTCCCAGTTGCGATAACGTTTTTCCCACCATATTTTTTCCTTAGAGCTCCTACAAGCTCTGTGCCAATCTGACCATAAGATCCAGTTACTAAGAAGCGTGTCATATTTCCTCAGTCCAAGTCACATAGTTGATTTAGGAACCGCCGAGATTGCCATGTTAAAAGTCTTGACCTCTGCAATACTTTGTTCCCGCTGCTCCAAACCTCCGCCTTCTATTATAGTAACTTGCTCAATACATTACCAATATAATTCTAGATAGGAGAATAGGTGCATTTCAAGAAGTGAAGAATGGTTCGTCTGACGTTTTTGTATGCCACATTGCGTTTAACATACCTATGATAACAACAACAAACTCGACAACAACATTTGAAACCACAACTGGCGCACTCGATACAACCACGCTCATTTTGATTGGTGCTGGAGTATTTGGATTAGTCATTGTCATTGTGCTTATTCTCAAAAGGAAATGAGAGGTATCACTACCTCTCCCTCTTTTTTCTATGC
>JABCSP010000294.1 GCA_018238825.1 Candidatus Thorarchaeota archaeon
GCAAGCGAATGCCCAAACCATCATCCAAAAAACTTGCCAAACACAGAAAGCATTAAAGTTAAACTTATTTTTTCCAAAACTTCCAAAACTTTGCTTGGAGGACAAATAATCGGTCCGGAAAACACGAGCGAAATGATAAATATTCTCGCTTTGGCTGTTCAAAAAGAAATGACTGTTTACGATTTTGAAACTCTGCAAATTTCTACCCATCCCCTTTTAACAGCCTCGCCGACCATATATCCTTTGATTGCCGCGGCTCAAAATGCTTTAAAATGAACAATAAAATATCAAAATTATTAAACGGGTCAAAATGCTTGGAATGTTTGGAAAAGGCGATGGAATATTGCTCAATAAAACATATTCTTTTTTCATTGGAAGCGTTAAAACAAGGATTAAAAGACACAAGGAGCATTCTTTTCAGCGGAAAAACAAAAGAATTTTATCAAGCGGCCCAGGGATTATTCTGTGACGCAAAACTTCGCAAAGAGCTTGGAATAAAAATAAAAAACAACGCGCTGATTGGAGAAAATGTTGAACTTGGGAAGCAAGTTAAAATAGGACCAAAAGCGGTAATTCTTGGAAAAACAAAAATACTTGAAGGAAAAATAGGGAGAGGGGCTGTGCTTGTTGACTGTGTCGTTAAAAACATTGAAGCGGAGCCGGAAAGCTTGGGAGTTTTGATTGAAACATGAGCGAGCAGTTGACAGAAGGAGAAAGAACCGTACTTGGTGAACTACTAAACCTAGGCCAGCGTGTTCCAGTATCTCAGATAGCAAACAATCTAAGTCAAGGAGAGGAGCGAATTACTTCAATTCTAAACTCGCTTGCAACTAGGAATCTCGTCGTGATTCATACAAAAGAAATTGTATCATATTTGCTTACGGATGAGGGGAGGAAATACGCTGAATCGGGACTTCCAGAAGTCTTACTCTTTAATGGAGTGAAAGATGTAGGCGGGAAAGCAACCTTTGATGATGCTGTTGTTCAATCAGGGATAGATCCAAAGACCAAAGGAATAGCCATGAACTGGGCTCGAAGAAATGGTTGGTTACAGATATCCAAGGAGGCGGGTATTTCCGTACTTCGCTCGATAGTTGATATTCCTGAATCAAAAGTTTCTGATGTACTAGCTCAACTTTCTACGGGAAAGAAATTACTTCCACGAACATATACCGATTCTATAAAACAAGCCTTGGAAAGGAAACTAGTTACTGAAAGAATTACGAAGATGTTTGAATCGGAAATTATTGATTCCAAAATCGGAGAAATAGATCAGTTACTCTCTGTTGGAGTTAAGGGAATTGGAAACCTAACTCCTGAAATTCTCTCTAGTGGTACGTGGAAGAAACAGTCATTCAGATCATTCAATGTTGAATCAATACCCCCCGTTACGAATCGGGGTAAGAAGCATCCTTATGCTGAATTCAATGATTGGCTAAAAGAGATACTAATTGGAATGGGTTTCGCTGAATGGTTTGGTCCCTATGTTGAAACGGAATTCTGGAACAATGATACTCTTTTCGTTCCTCAAGACCATGTGGCCAGAGAAGTTCAGGATCAATTCCGAGTTGGAGAACCACATTCTCATGGAACGATTTTTGATAGAAAATACTACAAAGGAGTGAAAGGGGTCCATGAGGATGGTGGAGATACAGGGTCAATCGGATGGCAAACTCCCTTCAGTGAAGAAATCTCTAAGCGACTCTGCCTTAGGTCTCATACAACTCCAGTTTCGATGAGATACCTTTCGGAACACCGTGAATCTCCTCAGAAGATGTTCATAGTGGACCGCAATTTCAGGTCTGAGAGCCTAAGCGCACGACACGCACAAGAGTTCAACCAATGTGAGGGTATCATCATGGACAAGGGTTTGAATCTTCGAGACCTAATGGGTTACCTCACAAAAATATGTCATAGCGTTGGAATTAAGAAAATCAAGTTCAAACCTGGACAATTCCCATTCACCGAACCAAGTGTGGAGTGCTTTGCCAAGCATGACACTTTGGGATGGATAGAGGTTGCACCAGGTGGGATATTCAGACCAGAGGTCACTCGTCCTCTAGGAATCAAAGATTCAGTTCTCGCATGGGGTATTGGATCTGGAAGATTGTATATGGCGGCCATGGGTATTGGGGATATTCGAAACCTCTATTCTCGCGATTTGAAATGGTTGCGGAGAAAATACTTCGTGAGGTGATATCAATGATAGTTACAGTAAACAAAAAAGAACTCATGAAGATTATCGGGAAGACACTATCACTGAAGAAACTAGAGGAAACTCTATTTCTCATGAAAGCAGAAATCGAACGAATTGATGGACATGAGATTCAAATTGAGATCAACCCCGATAGGCAAGATATGCTCTCTCCTGAGGGGATTGCCAGAGCCATCAGGGCATTCCTAGAGATTGAACCTGGACTGAAAGAATTCCCTATTAAGAAGTCGGGCAAAAAAATCATTGTCAGTAAGGGTCTCGAGAAGATTCGTAGATATATCTCATGCGGGATAGTTCGTGATGTTGAGATTAACGATGAGCTCATCAAAGACTACATGCAATTACAAGACGCATTGACTGCCACACATGGTAGGAATAGGAGAAAAGCAAGTATCGGTCTCTATGTCTTTGATGATATCAAATTCCCAATTCACTATACTCTTGAAAAACCTGAGAAGATATCCTTTGAACCCCTTGGTCACGAAGAAGTGATGGATGGCAAAACAATTTTGGAACAACATGAGAAAGGTATCGAATTTGGTCAAATTATAGGTAAATTCCCAAAGTGGCCACTTCTAATTGATTCAGACAATCAGGTATTGAGCCTTCCACCAATCATAAACAGTAACACACTTGGAAAAATAACTGAAGAAACATCGAATATCTTCGTTGAAGTGACTGGAACACATCTACCTACGGTGAATCAAGCACTGAATATTATGGTCACGTCTCTAGCACAAAGAAAAGGCAGTATTGAATCACTCTCCATTGTTTATCCAGACGGAACAATCGACATCACACCAGACCTTAGACCTCTAAAAATGACCGTGAAAAAACAAGAAGTTCAGGAATTATTAGGATTGGAACTTGATGATGCCGAGATTCTAAAAAGCATGGGAAGGGTTGGATATAATACCACAATCAAGGGCAAGAAGATTTCTGTCCAAGCTCCAGCCTATAGAACGGACATCCTTCATTCAGTAGATGTTATAGAGGATTTAGCAATTGGATATGGATTTGACAGAATCATTCCGACAATGCCGTCTACAATGACTCAAGGTAAACTTCAAAGTATCACACGTCTAAAGAACAAGGTAAGAGACCTCATGGTGGGAATGGAGTACCAAGAGATTCTCAGTTATATAATGACATCACCTACAACTCTAACTGAAAAGATTCTGAGAGAAGTTCCAGTGGTGGTAACAACTAATCCTAGAAGTGAGGATTATTCGGTCCTAAGAAATGCCCTCTTCCCAGTTCTCATGGATTTTGCATCCCTGAACCAACATGCAGATTTTCCTCAGAGAATTTTCGAGGTAGGTGACATTGTGGTACCTGATGAATCCAAGGAAACACGTACAGACCAGATTCCTTCAATCTGCGGACTTGTAACTGATGTGAAAGTCAATATCACAAATTTGATGAAAGACATTGGATATCTACTAAGGAATTTAGACTTGGAAGGTAAATTCAAGTTTGTAGCCTGTACTGATCCTAC
>JABCSP010000295.1 GCA_018238825.1 Candidatus Thorarchaeota archaeon
GGAAAGATGTGGGTGCAAAGCGGACTCTCTTGTTCTATGATCATTATGATGTTCAACCTGCTGAACCATTTGATCTGTGGGACTCCCCGCCTTTTGAACCTGAGATCAGAGATGGTCGATTATGGGGCCGTGGAGTTGCAGACAATAAGGGCGATGCTATTTCGAGAATTTGGGCACTAAAGGCATTCAAGGAAACTGGAACTGACCTCCCTATTGATGTCAAGTTTGTATTAGAGGGAGAGGAGGAAATTGGTAGTCTCCATCTTCCAGAGTATATTGAGAAGAACAAGGACTTCCTAAAGGCGGATGGCGGGATTTGGGAATTTGGCGGGTCTGATATCAACGGTATTCAAGAAGCTTGGTTGGGTTTGAAAGGAGTCTTCTTTGTCGAATTGGAAGTTGTACGTCTATCTAGGGACATTCATTCTAGCCTTGCATGTACACTGCCCTCTGCTGCGTTCAGACTTGTCTGGGCTATCAACTCCCTAAAAGATATGGATAGTAAGATTCTCATTGATGGATTCTACGATGGCATTAAACCCCTTACGGACGCTGAACTAAAGGCCATGGAGAAGATTGATCTGAATGAGGAGAAGTTGAAGAAAGAATTTGCAATTGACGAATATCTTAATGGTCTCACAGGTCAGGAACTCAAGGAGGCTTACTATGGAGAACCAACTTGCAATATCTGTGGTATAACTACTGGCTATCAAGGCAAAGGTTCAATGACGGTCCTGCCTGCAAAATCTTCAGTTAAGATTGATTTTCGGTTAGTGGAAGGAATGCATCCTGATGATATCCATAAGAAACTCAGGAAGCATCTGGATGATCGTGGATTCACTGATATCAGGGTGACCTATTTCGAAGGATACCCTGCAGCTAAGACTCCCGTGGATCATCCATTCGTTAAAATCATCAATGCTGCGAATAAGAAAACCCATGGCCATGATCTTGTAGTACACCCAACGAGTCCAGGCTCTGGTCCACTCTATCTATTCAATGAGCATGTCCCAATGGTTTCAGTCGGGTGCGGTGACCATCTGGGTAAAGCGCATTCTCCAAATGAGAGTATCTCACTGGAGAACTTCAGAAAGGCGCAACATAGAGTTGTAGCAATAATGGATGAGATGAGTCGCTGGTAAACCCAGCACTCAATTCTCAATTATTGATGTTTAAGGAAGAGGAGGCCTGATACTCAGGTCTTTCTCCCATTCAACCTCGTATTCATACTCAATTACTAATTCTTGGTCCTTGGTCATCTTGGTTTCCCAAGTGATTATTCCAAGTTCCATTCTCTTGTAGGCTAGAGTAGGCTCTTCTATTTCCACCAGTATCTTCTCAGAGTTGCTGTAGGGTATTCTATCCACCACTCTGATTTCGATTTCATGCTTGGAGAAGTTCTTGAGTTCGAGGGAGTACTTGTACCCGCGCTTCTGTTTTCCACGTGTAAAACCAGCTTTCTCGGTATCCTTTTCAAGGAGCTTCCTCTCTGCCTTCACATCATAAGCTGCTCTCGTTCCAAGTCTGAACTTCTCTCTGGGTGAAATGATACCAATATTCGTTTCACCGATATAATCCCCAGCCGCATAGACCTTGACCGGTCCTGGTAACAGAACAGAATCTCCATTGGTTATCTCATCTTGAGCGACTACTTCCTGCATTGCATATGCATTCCAGTAGTGCAATCTCTTTGATTCGAACTCATTGAAGGTGAGAGTTATTGGGCTTGGGTCTCGATTCGCCTCGATTGTTATTTCTCCAGGAACTTCGTAGACCGTAATTCCACCAAGAGTTTCTGATGCAGAAGCGTATTGTTCGATAATCTCGGGTACCGGTTCTTCACCTAAACCGACCATATCATCCATCATCATCTCAGATTCTTCTTTTTCAATATCTGTTGAGATTGACCGTAGTTCTTCCATTCTGCCGCCACCATACCCACTTGAAGTCATTGCTTCTTCGTATGTGTGTACATAGTAGGGGTTTGGCTTGACGATGGAAACTGGTTGAGCTGACGCAGTTGAAACAATTAGGCTAATATCTTCCCAATCTTCCATTGAGTTATTGGAAATCATTGCGATTCGCTTGAGAGAAGTAGTTCCTTCCCCAATGTCTACATCATATGTTGCATACCAGTTTGCCAATGAAATCTGGTAAGTAACTTCTAATTCAAGAGTGGTACTCTGTTTTGCATCAACGGTCACATAGACTTCGGAATGGGTTTCGGTTCTTCGCTCACCCTGAATTCGTTGGATATTCTCACGAATGGCCCCACTCTCTGCATCGATTTCTTGCATTTCACGAGCTAACTGTCGAAGGGCTTTCTTTGCTTTCTTGATTATATCTTTGTTAGCTTTGTCCATCTTGGTCAGATTATCAAGTCCTGTTTCTCCAACACTGAACCACTTCCCAAATTCTGTGCTGAACTGATTCATCACTTTGGTCTGTTGCTCGATTCTTGCTTGGTGTACATCATACTGATCTTGTATATCTCTTCGTTGTTTTTCAAGTGTCTTTAATTTCTCCAGCATTTTCTTTGTATCGCCTTCTGGCTCGTAGGTTTTGCTGATTCTTTTGACATCTATACCTCGAAGAATAGCATGACCTCTTCCTTTAACCCGGAAACTATCCTCTTGTGCATACTGGGTAATTCCACTAACACGAATGACTTGTTCTCCCTTTTCTATCTCAGTTTTACCAGTTCTTACGACTCTTGCACCATCGCGGAAAACAGTAGCTGATGTAATCTTAGTTTGTAGTTCTTTCATTTTTTAACCTCCTATGGCAATGGTGGATGTACCGTAATTCCCTTCTCCCAGGAAACTTCGTAGTCATATTCTATGATTGTTTTCTCATCTGGTTGAATGGATTTATGCCACTCAAGTATACCAAGATGCTGTTTCTTAACACCGAATTTTTCCCATTCAGCTTTGACTTCTATTGAAGTACTCTCACTATGAGGTACTCTATCAAACACATCTATCTCGACAGGTCTCTTTGAGAAACTTTGAATTTCAAGCCTGTACTTGTACGACCTTCGTAGCTTACCTCTCATAACACCGGCTTTCTCAACTTCGCGATGAGCAAGTTTCTTTTCTGCCTTGACATCGTATGCTGTGCGAGTTCCTAGCTTGAATTCCTCTCTAGGTGAAATCTGAGAAATCGAGGTCTCTCCGATGTAATCTCCTTCAGCATAGACCTTTACCTTACCTGGAAGAATCACATTCCCTCCATTGGTCACCTTATCTTGGGCTACTACTTCTGCCATTCCCTCAGCGTACCAATAGTGTATAGTTTCTGATTCTAGCTCTTCCTCAATCAATGTAATGGGGTGTTTTTCATTGTCAGAAGGAATAGTCACTTTCTTTGGAAGTTCGTAGACTGCAATTCCTGAAACAGTTTCAGTTGCTTCTGCAAATTCCTCCAACATCTCCGGGGGCGGTGCACTTGGTGGTCCAGCTGGTGGTGCAGGAGCAGCCGCTTTTGCCATAGGCCTTCCACTTTTCTTCATTTTGGCACTGTCTCTTCTTCTTGCCCGCTCGATTGTTGGATCATAAACCCCAATGTAATAGGGGGTTGCTTCTACAGCCGTAACGGGTCTTGCAGTAGCAGTGGACACAGTGAGATCAACATTATACCAGTCTTCTTTTGTTTGATTATACAGGAGCGCCATTCTTCGCAGCTTTGCGTTACCTGGGAGAAGGTCTACGT
>JABCSP010000296.1 GCA_018238825.1 Candidatus Thorarchaeota archaeon
ATCCATCACTTGAATCAAGCTCGAAAGATTTGTTCCCCGAATTTACTACGAATATCCCTTCTACTTCAGCAGCTGAAGGGTCGCGTAAATCAAAGAGAGAAAATGCTAAGTCCTCAGCATAGGTCAGATTCACATCAGTAATTATCATCTCGTAAATTGGCATTTCGGTCTGTGACAGAACGAAGTCAAGTGGTTCACGAGTCACGGCGTTTGATGGTGTTGCAGCTTCATCCGTAGCTGAAACTACCAGCAATAATATCATTATTAGTAGAATTGCATCCCTTCTCAAATGTTCAATCTCCCTTGATTGGCACGCGATATCTTCTCTTCTCACAAGAAAAGGAGTTTCTCTACATTGTAATTGATACCTAAAAGTTTCACTAATTCCTATGACACCTAGTAAAGTTTCACACTATTCAACCGCGTCTAGATTTAATTTTCTCAAAAATACGGAAGTAGTATGCTAACACCACTGCAAGAATAACAAGTTCAATTACAAGTACGGGAGTCCATCGAGTATCAAAGCCAGGTATTGGAAAACCGGGGTCTGTAGTGGTAGTTGTTGTGGATGTGGTAGACGTGGTGTAAGAAAATCCTAAATAATCTATGATATTAACCAGATTAGTTGTGAGCCACCTCTTCGGGCAGGAAACGCTTACGTGAGAGATTATATTATCGATAGAATTCACAAGATGATTGAATGCCTGGTTCTCATTGTTCTCCACAAGAGCATTTCTTGCACTCAATAATTCTGCATTAATCTGTGCCCTTAGATCTATAGGTGTTCCTCCAGTGAAATAAGAATCAGAGAGTGCAGTGATTGACGACCTACATTCATCGGTTACTTCCAGAAGGCCTTGTAAAACAATTGGATATTCACTTGATAGATAGTCAGCCAGTGCATCAACAACACTAACCGAAATGTAATCCTGTCGATTGATGGCATCTGTGGTGTATATTCGCTCAAAGTAAGTTATCGAGAAGTTTGAGCTTGCGACAGTATACCACGTTTCAGAATCAAAGCTGCCAATGTCTGTGGCAGCAAAATTACCAAGAATTACTGAATCAATATCGCTCCCTTTCAGTTCAACAGTGGCTACAAAATTGAAGAAGGGTTCTGTGTGGTAGAGGTCGCGATAAGTGATGAAACCACTATCGATGGATTCTCTGACGCCACCACCATTGTATGTCCCCACATCAGCACCTGTTTGTTGAAGTATTGCCTCAGCTAGCATAAAACCAAGATCTCCGGTGCTTTGGAAAGTATCAAAGTAACCCACAGTAGAATCAAGGGTATCAGCAAGAGGAGCGTTCCAGGTATCAATGAGAGTGACTATATCTTCATCCGGTTCTAGTGATGAATCTAGAAAATGAAACGAGAAACTATAGCTATCAATTGTACCAACTGTAGTATCAATTGTCAGATCAATAACTCCAACTTGGCTTGCATACGAGCCAACTGACGGAACTACGAGTGTGTTGCCAATGGTTTGAAGTGAACCGCCTTTCACAAGAACGTCGATTCCAGAAATGCTTGATGCCAAAGACGAGGATATGCAACCTAAGAGGATGATGAACTCAATACCTTGACTCTCTAATTCTGCTACTGCGGCATTACCTGCTACAACTTGATCCTCGAACGTAACCTCATCTGGTGCATACCAAAAGGAGGGTGTTAGACCAATGATTCCAATGTCATATTCTTCAATCGTTTCAATTGAATATGTCAGAGGTTTCGGAGAACCAGGCCAGTCTACGTTCGCGCTAAGAACTTCGAAATCAGCAGTATTAATCATCTCTTTGAGAGCACCAATTCCTGGATCAAACTCATGGTTGTCTAATGCCATTGCGTCATATCCAATTGCATTCATGACCTCAATCATTGGGATACCTTCATTGAAGTCATTCACAGGAGCGCCGCTAACGGTGTCACCACAATCAAGAAGAAGCACAGGTTGTAGAGCACGTAATTCTTGAATCTTCGTGGAGAGTAATGGCATACCTCCACTACATTCACTACCAGTCCACTCACTATAGAGATGACTATGAAGGTCGTGTGTGTAAGCAATCGTAATGTCGATTGTCGCTGTTTGAGCAGTAACAGATGTGACAATGAGAGGTGAAAGAGCACTACCAATAATTGCTAGAGCTAATGCAAATGATATCCATTGACGCTTCATCTTTCTACCACTATTAATCATCTAGTGCGTAACCATAAAGTCATTTGTATCAAATTCGAAAGATAATAATCACCGTTAGTTATGAGTAAAACAACGATGACCGTAGATACTGACGAGAAAACTGAAATTGAAAATAGGGTTTCAGATCTTCTTACTAAACTCACATTGAAAGAGAAGTTCAAGCTTCTGGCGAGTCATGGTCGAAGGCGAATCTACACAACAGACCCGATCAAACGGCTATCAATTCCATCCTTCAAAATGACCGATGGGCCACTTGGAGCGTCATTTCACTCCAGCAGTTTGAAGAAGAACACTAGATTCCCAGCGCCTATAGGTCTCGCAGCTACTTGGAATAAGGATCTCACAAGAAAAGTTGGAGAAGCCATGGGAGAAGAGGTTCGCGCAATCGGCAGGCACATGATTCTTGCGCCTGCAATGAACATTCATCGTACTCCTCTTTGTGGACGAACTTTTGAATACTTTAGCGAAGATCCCTTTCTAACAAAGGAAATAGCACTTCACTTACTAAAAGGAATCCAAAGCAAAGGTATTGGAGGATGCTTAAAACACTACGTTGCAAACAACCAAGAAACCGATAGGGCATCTTGTAGCGCGGAAATAGATGAACGTACGCTTCATGAGATATACCTCCGAGCTTTCCGAGCAGTGGTGAAAGAAGGAGACCCTTGGGCCGTTATGGCGGCCTATAACAAAATCAATGGAGTTTACGCTTGTGCGAACAAGGACTTACTTCGAGATTTGTTGTTTGAAAAATGGGGCTTCAACGGTATTCTCATGACCGATTGGTTCTCCACAAGGAAAGACCAAACAACAGAAGATTGTATCAACGCAGGTCTCTCACTAGAAATGCCATGGACATTCAAGTATAAGATTAAGGCTTTACAGAAAGCCTATGATGACGGTGGTTTCGATGATGAAACACTTGATGATCTTGTTCGAAGGAATCTACGTGTGATGATGCTGACCGGTGCAATCAGTAATTCAGATTTACCAAAAGGTGCTCGTAACACCACTCATCATCAGAACCTCGCTCGCCAAGCAGCAGAAGAAGGAATGGTGCTTCTAAAGAATAATAGAGGTCTCCTTCCTCTCGATTTAGAATCCATAGACAAAATTGCACTACTTGGACCTAACTTGAAAAAGAAGTTCGGTGGATTCTTGAAAGGCGGATCCTCTGGAGTCAAGCCACCATACGAGATAACACCCTTTGCAGGAATGAAAGAAAAATGCAAAGGCAAGGTCAAGATAGTCAATGATGCTTCGCAGGCAGATCTGGCCATAGTATTCGCAGGTCTTGATAATAGTAAAGGCGGGGACTCTGAATTTCAGGATAGAACTTCATTGAATCTACCCGCAGACCAGATTGCATTGATCAATCAGACCATTGCCACAAATCCGAATACGATCGTTGTTCTGATAGCTGGGAGTCCACTGGCTATGGATGATTGGCTGGACAAAGTACCAGCGGTTT
>JABCSP010000297.1 GCA_018238825.1 Candidatus Thorarchaeota archaeon
AGATGGCGAAGTTATTGATTTTGAGATTGAATATTTTGATCAGGACTATAATTCCACCCATGCACATCTAGTCACCTGGGTTAAAGTACCCAGACTTTATGCCACTCGAAGCACTATTATAACAATGGCTTATGGAAATCCAAATGCAGGTTCTTCAAGCTCAACATCTGTATGGGATGATTTTGAAACAGTTCATCATCTTGCAGATGACCCAACAGGAACTATTTATGACAGTACTGCAAACAATTATGATGGAACTTCCTTTGGTGGAATGACATCAGGTGATTTAGTCACAGGTATTGCTGGAAATGCAATTAATTTCAATTATGACACTGTAACTGAAGCAAATTCAGATATGATTAACATAGGACAAATATTCACTGATGATTGGTCTTCCTTTACAGTAAGTCTCTGGGTATACATGGACCTCAATAGAGATTGTCGAGTCTTTTCAAAAACTCCAACAACTAGTTCGACTGGGCATATTTTGACAACAAGGATGTATCAACAGACACTCAATGCTCGATTACGAACTGATATTGCCGGAGGAAATTATGCCGCAAATACCTCTTTTGCCCTTAGTAGCTGGCAACACTTTGTGTGGAGCTGGGATGCTTCGAGTGAAACTGTTGTCGGATATATGAATGGTGTAGCAGTTTTAAGCGCACCACGCACTGGAAATGAACTGTATGATAGCACCGATGTGTTTGTAATCGCTAACAACAATATGGAAACAAATCCAGCAGACGAGAGATTCTTCGATGGGATAATCGACGAGATTCGACTAACTCAAAGCATTCGTAGTGCAGCTTGGATAGAAGCAGAGTACAACAACCAAGTAAACCCATCATCATTTCTGAGTGTGGGGGCAGAAAGAACAATACAAAGTTCATGGACAGATACTGAATCAACGAGTGTACAATTCAGCACATCATCAATTGCTCCTGTAGACATTTTCCCAATCGTTACTATGGACATCATTGGTGGTGGTCAGACTCTCGATGAGAATATGCAAGAGGGCACATCCTTCTATGTCGCAAATGATACGGTTGTTGAGTGGACTGCTAATGTGCTAGTTTCACCCCCAGCGGACACTGATTCTCTCAATGTCATAGTAGATTACCCACTAACTGAGTGGAAACCTCTCACTGTTACAAATCCGATTGGTCAAGCGAAGACGTATGGTACAGATTGGACCTATCATGATGGGTCAATCGTTATCTATTCGGATGCAGTGGATATTTGGGGAGTCTGGACCATTGAGTTCGAAAGCTGGAATTATGTTTATGATAT
The DNA here is from genome assembly GCA_018238825.1 of Candidatus Thorarchaeota archaeon. Taxonomy (GTDB): domain Archaea; phylum Asgardarchaeota; class Thorarchaeia; order Thorarchaeales; family Thorarchaeaceae; genus SMTZ1-45. The sequence continues at coordinate 1,294 of JABCSP010000297.1, forward strand.
GAAATTAGGACCTAACGGAGATTCCAGTTATGATTCATACTCCTTCAATATTGGAGAAACCGCAGAGTTCAAAGTATCATCACCGTGGATCGAGAATGCACGGACAGGTTTGGTTCTAACAGATCCGACTGGAAGTGTATGGCATACTAACTTCACAACAACCGGAGTTCCCGGAACATGGGATGTTCCATCGTTCAGTTATCGTATGCAACTTACAGTACCTGCAGCTCAAGTCGATGCAGATGTTCAGAACTTCCCAATGCTTGTTAGTTTTACAGACACTGATTTCATCACTGATGTGCAAGCGGATGGGGATGATTTCGTATTTGTCCAAAGTACTAATGTGCTAGCCCACGAAATAGACCGATACGAACAGAGTACAGGTATGCTTGTTGCTTGGGTTCGAGCAAACCTCTCAAGCACAGTCGACAACACATTCTGGCTTTACTATGGAAATCCAGTGATTGGATCAACCGAATCACCGGAAACATTATGGTCGAATGATTATGAAGCTTCATGGCGTCTTAATGAAGATGTTACTGATGAGGGTTCAGGCGGACAACATATCGATTCAACGTCTAATAGCTATGTAGGAATACAGGACGGAAACACTCGTACAGTAGGTATTGGCCTTGGTGGTGCACAGAGCTTTGATGGAAACGATTGGATAACAATCAATTCCACGGAGAGTCTTCAACCAACTGACGATGTAACCATATCAGGCTGGTTCTATATTGCAAGTGCATGGAGTAGTACTTCAACACCTTCCCAGTTGATTATGTCAAAGTATCTAGATGGAGATACTAACTTCCATATCGCATTAGTTGGTTCGGATTATATCGAGGCAGGAGTAGCAGCTGGATCCCTAGCATTTGGTTTTGAAAACAATAATGGCGAGTACACCAGTTGGACAACAAGTGATAGTTGGGCGGCTGGCTGGTATCACTTTGCTTGCGTCATGGATGCTGACACACCATCAAACAACAAGATCTACATCAATGGTGCAGACAATACAGATGCTGGATCTGTGGGTTCTGCTTCATCAGTTAGCTTAGCATATGATGCAGATTGGGGAATCGGTGGAAGGTACGTTGAAACATCTGAATTCCCAACAGGAGAAGCATTCCACACAGGCAAAATAGATGAAATCAGAATCGCGACAGTTCAAAGAACAGCAAGTTGGATAGACGTTGAATATGATACCGTGAATAGCTACATTTCCTTTGTTGTTGAGGGAGCAGAACAAACCAGAACTTCTCCTGAACATACAATTGACAAAGTAATTGATTCAAGTGCTGATGCAGGTCTCTGGACAGCTTCATTTTACTACAATGATACAGGTGCAACAGTTTCATACAAGACAGGTCTCTACGAGAGAAACTTCATTGTAAAACATGATAGTTCTCTGACATTGATCAATCCAGCAGATGCAGTGAGTGATAAGACCGCCTACAAAGTCGCAGGAGAAATTCTGTATATCGAGGTTGAACTTACTGATGATATTAATGCTGACAAAATAACAGGCGCAGTTGTTACGATGAACTGGTCAGTATCAGAAGTACCCACTGAATTGACCCTCAATGATATCGGAAATGGTAGGTATGGAAAATCTGTTGACACAGCAGACCTTGGAGATGCGGGACAGTATAGAATCAACATCAATTCATACCATCAATTCTACAACAATGCAACTGATTATTTCGATTTGGAATTGTATCATGCAACAGAACTCGATTTCACCGATGTAGATAGTACTCCGGTAGGCATTGACTTTACAGCGACCTTAATTTTCAACGACACTTATGATGGAACTCCAATAACTGGAGCAACCATTACATTCGAAAATGGTACAGCAGTCAATGTTGTAGCAGAAGGAGCTGGTAGATACAATATCTCGCTGAGTACTAGTGGATTAAGTTTAGGAGACCATGTATTTGTCTTCAAAGCTACAAAGGCAGGAGCATACTTGGAAGAAGGTTCTGTTACTGTTACATTCACACTCAGAAAACACTTCACTTCAGTTTCAGTTACTGGAGACTTCGTAACCCCATTTGGAGAAACAACTTCACTAACGATTGTCATTATAGACACTGATACTGGGGCCACACTAAGCTCGTCAGATGTTTCAAGTTTCATACTCGACCCTGCGAGTTATTCAAATCATCCAGAGTCAAGCCCATCAGACCTCCTCGTGGACTTGGACACGACTGGCTGGTCAGTTGGAACAGACACGGTTACACTTTCTGTTGTAATGACTGGAAACTACTACAATCCCTCAAACTACCTATTTGACATTCAGATTCGAAATCACTATACATCTATCACAGTGACTGGTAATCTTGTTACAGCTTATGGAGAAACAACTTCACTAAC
>JABCSP010000298.1 GCA_018238825.1 Candidatus Thorarchaeota archaeon
ATGATGATGATGCATATGATGATGGTTCAGGTACTTTCTGGGATGATGGAGTATCAATCGGAAATCAATGGGAGGATTATAGTGGTGTTGGATACTATTATGTTCCTGGTTCAAGAGGGGGTATTGATCACTATCCTGGTGTAATTGACCTAGCCCATGGAATAGACATCATTGATCTTACTGATGATATTACTTACATTCTGGGTACAACTGGTCATGACATAATTTGGTATCCGAACTGCACCCACCCGTCTATGTACTCAATCTTCAAGGATGAGGTCTTACAGAAACAAGAAGCTTGGGATGGTTCTTCAATAAGCTACAATATAGATGGTTTACCAATCGGTGAGTATAATTACACATTGGAAATTCTTGATACTTTTGGTGACACTGCATCAGATTCAGTCATTGTGACAGTCATTGCTGGATCTACAATCATCACAACTAATACAACAACTACAGAAACTACGTCTACTACTACAACATCCAATACAACATATCCAATTGGCCTTCAGGAGATAACGCTCATCATATCCGTTGGTTCAACGGCAGTAATTGTCGTTGTAATTATTCTCATCATAAAAACAAAGAAGAGTCCAATGTAATTTAGAAGATGATGGAGAGGCATGTTAGAGCCCCCTCACATTTTTCAAATTCACTCAGATCAAGTGGGACTACATCAAAACCTGCGTCTTTTAGAAGGCATGTAGATTCAAGGTGTCTTGCTGATACTAGAACTACAGAGTCACAAGTCAACGTGTTTGCAGCATATGCTTCATGGTCAGGAATGATAATTTTCGAATAGTCCGCAAAGAGAGGATGATCAACGAATCTCTTAGTTGTAACGAATGTATTTGCGCCTACATATGTGACATAACTCTTCAAATGTATGATCGAGGGATCTTTGATTATTTCGATTTGGACGCCAAGCCATGAAGCAGTCTGGTTAATGCCATCAATATTGGTTCTCTGCGTTAAGCCACTAATCAACAACTCATCCAGATGAATCACATCACCCCCCTCAATTGTGGCAGGTGCCTCTATTCGTTGCGTATGTCTATAATCCTTCAGAACATTTTCAATCGAAGTTTCTTCACCTTGGCGACTCTCTTTAGCAAACCGGGTTATTGCAGCTTTCTTTCCATGAACAACTACTGTATCTTCAACGAAACACGAATCGGGATATTCATCGTCGGGAGGTAGTTCAATAATTTCTATTCCGAGCTCTGTAAGAACTTCGCAATATTTCGCATGTTGTTCTAATGCTAAGTTATAATCGAGCTGATGATGAAGAGGATGAGCTGATATGCATCTCTTGAAACTGGCTCCTGGTGGTCTTACAATCGCATGCTTGGACATAAAATCAACCTTTCTTCTTTCGTCGTGATTTCTTCTTCATAAGAAATTCAGGTAGTTTAGTTTGATGAATGGGAGTGAACTTCCATCCCTTACCTTTAGGATGGTGTACTACGATATCTTCTTTTTCCATGTTCCGTAAATGATACGCAACCGTGGCTGCAGTAACTGGCACTTCATTTGCAATATCAGTTGTGGTCTTCCATATTTTAAAATCTAATAAATCAATAATCATAGAACGTGTAGTAAGTCCACGCTGAATATTGCGAAGTCGTAGAAGGTACGCAAGACGATGAATAACCAAATGACTACTCTCAATATCATCTGTAAACAAATGACTTTGTGTTTTATGGTTCTTTCAATGACTTACCAATAAGGTGTTTAAATACAGCAGGTTCTTGTCCTTCCGAGATTGGTCGAATTCTGTAGTTTGGATACTTATGACTCAATTTCGCAGCTACTCTCGTACCCATCAATTTCTCCGATATACCTGCATTCTTACCTCGCCAGAGAAAGATTGTTTCGGATTCATGGTCAATAAAGACAAGGACTTTGCTAGTATCCACTTCTACTTTATCACTATCAGATTCAATCATTTTGGCCTTGATGATTTCAAAAGCGTCAACCATGATACTAGTCCCGTTGAGTTAATCTGATTTCGCTCTTAATAGGTTTGGGTGAATAAGTTTACTATCCAAAATAGCGTTAAATACATCGGGCGTTGAAAGAACACAAGTAAGTTGTATTGCATTAATCGAAATGCAACTTATTCATGCTACTGCGGAGTTGCCACTATTGTCTGACGAAGGAACTTCTAGGATTAAATTCATTGACAAGGATAGAAGAAGAATTGAAATCATCCTTGGAGGTCTTTCGGTAGAATTTCCACTCAATGCAATTCCAGATCCGGTTTATGAAGCAATGGCCGATGCGGTCAATCGGTCTGCAGAAGCACCTGAAACAATGAATGAACTACATATTGATACCCTGATGAAGCCAACGGTTTCCTCCCTTAATGCATCGAATATTTTCCCAATAAATTCAGCAAAGAAAATTTTACGACTTACATTAACAGATGAGGCCCTTGTAGATTCAATCCATGAACTTGAAGGTGCAGAGCTTGCTTTTCAAGGAAGACAATTTGAAGAAACCATAGATGCGAGAATCGAACTGTATCAAAAGATGATGCTTGATGATAAAAAGATTGACAGGTTCAGGTTCGGATCTGTAGAGATGTATGGTGACAGAACCTACCAGAATATACTCAGAGACCCTAGGGTGACATTGAATATGTTCTGGGTTCAGGAGCAAGAACCTCAAGCACAGAGTTATCAAATTAATTGCATAGCTGAGATAGTTCCACCTGGAGATCCATTCTTCAAATACATGAGACTGATGCGTCGGCTCTTCAGCAAGACATTGATTGACCTTAGAGGTACTACTGATTATGTCTGTGCATACAAATTCTGGGTCTGTGAAAACCAGGACAAATCACTCGCAGCGAAAACTGGTTTCGTACCAAGCTAGTAGTTTGTCACTCGTAGTAATTTTGCAGGAAGTTCATCTATAGAGTCGATATCCAAAACGACACCATGCCCTTTTTTCGCCAAGGCATTTGCAGCCTGAGGATTGTATTCATGCGTTGGGACCAGAACTATCAACTTGATACCCATTGGTTTCATGTTCTCAACTAAATCTTCACACACTTTCTGATCACTGAGGTACATGTCTGTGGAAAAGATGAATATTTTCTCTTTTGCTTTCGTATCTTCGAAATTACGAAGAGCAAGTTTAATTGATTCCGCACCACCAGTACCTCCTCCTGCACGGGCTTCTAGTAAGTCTGCAGCAACCTTCTCGACTGCAACAGTTTTCTCAGCCATTTCTTTGACGACGTGTGTAACACTATCAAAGAGAACTACGCCAAAATCATCTTTCTTAATTCCATAGAGTCCAGCCATGACGGATATTGCAAGCATCCCAAGTTTCTTCGGTGAATCCATTGAACCGCTCTTATCAAGCGCCCAAAAGAATGCTCTGTGTCCCTGATAAGTTTCGGTTATGAGAAAATCTTCAGCATCAAGAGCATCAAAATTGACTCTTCCTGAAGATAGTAGAGCATCGATGGTTTCCTCCAAATCGATCAAGTCGATATCGTCACCAATTCTGAAAGGACGTACTGTGGTAGATTGCTGAATGCCACCTAGCATGCTAGAACCCATAGTGGATTTGGCATATCGCATTCCTAGATCCACTAGAAGTCTTCTTGCAATGTCTTTTAGACGAGCTCGTAAATCATCCGGTATC
>JABCSP010000299.1 GCA_018238825.1 Candidatus Thorarchaeota archaeon
CATCATTGTGCCCTGGGATCTTATGCATTCTCTTATCACCCATCTTTATGGCCTCCTGAGAATGAAGTTTGAGATACTGGTTCCAGTACCTGCGTGAGAGTTGACAAGACCAATGTTGGCGTCTTTGACGTAGGTCTTGGAGCTCAAGTGCTTCTTTGGAGCAGTGTCGTTGAGATGTATCATACACTCGACAGCTGACATGATTCCGGTCGCACCAACTGGGTGCCCATAGCCCATCAAACCGCCTCCGGGGTTAGTGGGGACCTCTCCGTCCATGAATGTTTGCTCATCGCGAACGAAATCACGCACGGTGTCTGTGTTGCACCAGTGGAGAGCCTTGTAGATCTGAGTTTCAGAGCTGCTGAAAGCATCATGAATCTCTGCCACGTCAACTTTCTTTGCTGCGTCTTTGTACTCGATACCTGCCATGTCGTAAGCAACCTCACCAGAACGGCGACAGGCTGCGAACTCGGTCATGTCAGGGTATCCTTTACCGTACCTCTCATTCCAACCTGGAAAGTCAATACGGTCTCCTGCACGGATTGTGCAGCTGCTTAGACCAGCACCGGCTATCTCTACATAATTTCCAGCAGCGTGTTTTTTAGCCCACTCCTCGCTTGTGACGAGGGCGAAGGCACCACCACGGCTCATGAGACAACAGTCCAGACGTTTCAGCGGGTAGCTGATAAGACGACTCTCCATGACGTCATCGACAGTGAGGGTCTTCTTGTAGTAGGGCGACTTGGGATTTGTGTAGTCGCTCCTGTAGAACTGTGACTTGGGGTTGTCTGCTGCATAGTTTCTGTTTTTGATAGCAGCCATGGCAAAGTCCTCCTCTGTGAGGTTGTTCTCTTTCATGAACTTGTAAGCCATCGCGGCGTAGTAGATTGGATAGATACCGCCAGCAAGCGCCTCGTACCTAGTGTCCGAAGCAAGTGCAATGAACTCGCTACCCTGAGATTGGGTAACGTTATCCATGGCTTCCCATCCGTAAACTCCAACACAATCAAATAATCCAGACTTTACAGCGAGGAAAGCGCCGTAGAGAGCTGAACCTCCAGTGTTTCCACCATTTTCGATACGCACATGTGGCAACCCGACTAACCCAAGGTGATCATGAATCACCCATACCATGTCAAACGGACGAATCCGAGTAACTTTCTGGACAGAGTTGCTTACCAAAGTGTACTGAGAAATGCGAATATACCATAAAGTCGAGGTCCCTGAGCGTAAAGTCAGGAATGTCCTGTTGCGTTTCTACAATACAGTTGGCAGCCATAGCCTCTGGCGTAATATGCATGGGATAGTCAAATGGAGTTGTAGCACCACCTGCGATACATACCTTTCGACTCATTTTATATCACTAAATCCGTTAATTCATACTCCGTTCCTATATCGGAGTAGAGTTGAATTGCATAGGGCTGGACTTCAAAATCTACTACTTATAGCTTACCTAGAACATTCTTTGGTGAGAATTTCAAGAAAATTTAATCATGGATGATATCAGGGACCACTTTCGTTTTCTGAAGAGAAGAACTATTACAAGAATTGAATGTTTATTCAATAATTGGTCAATATTTTAGCTAGCTTTATAATAATCATGCAAGTTGGGAAATATCTAGAGCCATTGATTTTGCCTTCAAGCATTTGATAGTATTAATCAACAGAGAGAGATTTAGATTGTTAATCCATTCAATGACAACAACAAGTGAATGCATAGTTCAGGAATGTCTTGCAAAACACAGTAGAGAAGCGATGAAGGCATTTGTTCTTTCAACACGAATCGCAAATGATCCCGCTCATCATGTGCGATATGACGTGTTTGAGAAGGATATAGCTCACAATTAAATCAACCATGAACTCCAAGACATGCAGCTCCAAATCATTCATGTTGAGTGGTATGAATAAGCGTTCATTCTATTTGAGTGAGAAGATCTTCTTTTGAAATATTACCACCACTAAGTGTTAGAACAACTTTCCTCCCTACAAACTCTGATGCATTTTCCATCAGAGCGGCGATTGTCACTGCACCTGCACCTTCTATAATGAGCGATTCTTTCTCATAGAGAAAACGCATTGCACGTTTAATGGAGTCTTCACTCACCAACAACAGTCTATCAACATACTTGTCTATGATGTCAAGTGTAATCGAATCGGATTCTACACCACCCATGAGACCTTGAGCAAGAGAATCGGATTCTTCTGCTTCAACCCAATGACCAGCTTTCCAAGATTCGTAGACTTCTGGAGAAACCTCAGATTGGACTCCAATCATTTGAGTTGTGGGACTTTTCGATTTGATAACTGTGGCAATTCCAGAGATCAAGCCACCACCGCCAACCGGAACAAATACAGTATCAATCTCGTCTTGTTGCTCAATAATCTCAAGACCAGAAGTTCCAGCACCAGCTACAATTTCAGGGTCGTTGTAGGGGCTTACATAGGTCAACCCACGCTCCTTAGCTAATTTACGAGCATAGGGTTCAACGTCTTCATATCCGACATCTTGAATCACCTCTACTCCAGCTTGTTTCATCTTATTCCGTTTTACAGTCGACGCCCCAATCGGAAAAACAACTTTCGCGTTTATCCCAAGTTGCTTTGCAGCAAAAGCAACTCCCAAACCATGGTTTCCAGTTGATGCAGTCATCACACCTCTCTCAGCCTCTTCCTTTGACAAAGTCATCAATCTATTGAGGGCACCTCGTACTTTGAAAGATCCGGTGACTTGTTCGTTCTCTAGTTTAAGAAAGACTGATGCTCCGGTTAGATTGCTTAGTGCTTCTGCATGTCGTAGAGGTGTAATCTTGATATATTCACTAATTCGTTTACGTGCTTGCTCAATGTTATCAACTGAAACCATCAAATCATCCCGCGTTACTTATTCCGCTACCTTGATTGAACTATAAGTAGTAATCTGACTAACCAAGCTAACAATCAATTACACACAATGGAACATACATCTCATCAGCACTTGCGCCACCATGATGACCAAGCATGTGAACCGGTTCCACTCCTGGAAAGCAATTCATGAATGCATAACCTTTATTGAGCATTATCGTATAGTCACCAATTCGATCCTTCAATCTAGGATGAGGTTCAAATAATCCAAACCATCCCTCATCGATTAGGTCAGTACTGTGATGAAGAGTACATGCATGGCCAAGATTATTTTGAATATACTTCTCGAACTCCGAGACCTTCGTAGGACGAACATATGCGTATACACTTCGGGTATCACCACAAAAGGGCATTACAAGACAATCGAGAAGTTTCGGATGGTCTTTAGTGTAAATGACCTGAGAGGGAATAACATCATAAAAACCGTGGTCCCCCGTTACTATTACAGTAGTATCGGTTCCCTCAATGGACTCTACAAAACCAGTAAGCTGCTTGTCAAACTCGTGCAGCTGTTCCTGTGCATCTTGGCTACGAGAACCAAGGATATGACTTACAGCATCAAATTCAGGCCAGTATCCATAGATGTAGTTTCTCTCCGATGAATTTGATATGATATTCTTAATCTCAGAGAAGAACTGATCTAACCCTGAGTAGCTTAAACGATTTGCATTTCCCACGAGATTCTTTGTAAAGACGGAATCGACAATAGTATCAGTAAGGACAAGAGAATAATCCCGATTGAGCCCTTGGAAAATAGATTGT
>JABCSP010000300.1 GCA_018238825.1 Candidatus Thorarchaeota archaeon
ATACTCTCTATATTGAAATCAGTCAGAATAGTACTGATGTTCTAGCTACGAATTCGATAATTTACGGTCTACCATTAGGTATAGTCATCTTGACCATTGGATTCGCATACGTACGAGTATGGAGTGTACCAAAACGCTTACGCCAAATCAATTCTCAAATCAAGACAATCAGAAAGGGCAAGATACCCAAACCTGTAACAGAGGCAAAGAGTCGACAGGACTTGGTTGCTGATCTATTCAATGATACATACTCACAGGTAGCGATAGTTCGTACTCCAGAGCAAATGCCTCTCGAATCAATTCCAGTAGATGTTCCTGAATTAGGTGAACTGCTCATTCAACTTGCTATCCTTACCAATCTCGATCAACAAGAGCTGGACGAATTCAAGGCTGACATTGCTAAGATGAAGATCAGTGAGCAGGCCGCCTTCGTGAAAGAGGTTATCGTTCAAGAGGCCATTCGTGCAGGTCGTCGTGAGCACAAGACAGTTGAGCAGATACTTGAAGAAGTTGAGGCTCAGGCTTCAAAGCGCATTGCTGGTGAGGGTGAAGGAGTAGTTTTGGAAGATGGTGTTGAACCAGTAGAGGTTGAACCTGATGTTGAAACTGTCATCCTACCTGATACGGATGAAGCAACTGTGCCTGATACTGAAGTGCCATCTGAAACTGTAGCTGACGAAGACCCAACAATACCCAGTGACCGACTGAGTCCCTTTGAGATTGAGGAACTGAAGAAAGACCTTGAAGCCAAGGGTGTACCACTCCATGAGATTGATACAATCTTGAAGCAAGCTCAAGAACTACCTCGCAACTTGGTAGAGGAACTCATCAGAAGTCTAGAACGAGAGAAGTGATACCAATAGTTACTCTCTCTCAGTTTCCTCTCCTCCTAGAAAATAGGAGAGCGGCAAGGTTCCATATGTAGCCTTCGGAATAGTTCGTGAAACATTTCGTACTGGATACTGGGGATGTTTTGCAAGAATGTACCTCACATAGGACTTGGATTCCTCAACACGGATATGGACTTGAGTATTGCTGGCAAGAGACCTTCCTCCAGCAGGAACTAACTTACTCTTTGGTGACGAAGGTGCAGAAACCATTGTAAAGAGTTCTCTCTGGAGCGTGAACTTCATGATGTTTGCTGCCATGTGTGAAATCTGCTGAAGTCCCTTTCCAGTTAACCCCTCATCTATATACAAATTAGGAAGCCCTGTCACAATCAATACTCTGGCAGGAATTCGTGAGAAAAAGCTTTCCAGCTGGGTCATGATAAGATCGTAAGTCTGTGATGAATTGAACGCCCGGGTGATATAGATCCGATCCATCACATCCTCTGGTTCAAGTTCAAGCTCGTTGGATATGTCTGTGATTCGTTCAATCTTTATCATGTTTGTACTGTCAATGAGAATGACTGGTGCGCCAGTTCCACCTCTATCTGTTGGCATCTGGGCACGAACTGCGAGTCTAAGAAAATCATCGTGTAGACTCCGGTCTCCGTAGAACAGGTGCGTGAGACCCGCTTCTATTCCCCCCTCTAGGAGGTTATCAAGTGCGTTTACGCCAGTAGACATCTTCACACGTTCAACCTGGTCTGCTGTGAAGAACCCTGGTGGTATTGATTTTCTCATTTCACTAGTTTATTATCTTGAGAATATAATAAGGCCACACAGAATGCACTAGGAAACTGGCTCCGCTTTCAGGCAATTGTTTTAAGGTTCTTTAGCAAGTATGATTAATGTCGGGAGGACAAAAAATGGATGCAAGGAAGATTCGAGTTTGCCCTCGGTGTGGCTCGTCCAAAATCCAAGAAACAAAGACCTCAGTAAATGGATGGTTAGTACCAACGACCTACTACTGTGAGGAAGAAGGTTGTGGTTACTCTGGTCCTGTCTTTGTGGAGATTGATGCTGAAGAAGCTGAAACCCTCAAGCGTATGATGAATGGCGAAGCGGAAGCTTGACACCATTAACAATTCTGCATTATTTTCTACAAAGGGCAAATATCTTTAAGGTGCATATTGACTATGCCCGTTAAGGTGACTCTATATGGTAACACACGAGGGATTTGACTTTCCTGATGATTTATACTACACAGATGATTTAATTTGGATGAAGAAGGAAAACGGTAATGTTCGGCTCGGCATGGCAACTTTTGGAGTTGACTTGGCTGGAAAGATAAAGTTCGTTCGACTTCGACCTCCAGGTAAAGCTATCGCTGCTGGGCGCAGCATTGGAACACTTGAGTCCGGAAAATGGACAGGGCCTGTAAAAGCGCCTGTAGGCGGTACTATCGCTGAAGTTAATGAAAAACTCAAGGAAAACCCCGGAATTATAAATGAAGATCCATACGGTAAGGGCTGGATTGCAGTCATTACTCCAGATAATCTGGATGGAGAGATTGGCAACCTACAAGGTGCTGATGGTTTAGAAGACTGGATTAAGGCTCAGTTCGCTGAGAAGAAGGCATAATCTAGTGCATTATTGAATGAGCGGCCGGTTATGCCGGCCACCATTCATTTCGTTTTTATTTTCTACGAGCAAGTTCACGTCTGAGACTCACAGCTGCATCATAGAGGATTTCAGGTGGAGCTAAAGTGTAGAGAAGATTTTGTGAATATCCTGATTCGAAAACGATGCTCTGAAAGATCAGAGTCTGAAGGCTCTTGTCAGTATCTTGTGGAACATGCTTGACTCCCAGTTCTTCACACTTGATGACAATCAACTCATTCAGTGTACCTCGGTCTATGTAAGTTTCAGTCTTATAGTGCATGAGATGTTCACAGAATGCTTCGAGTACGAGTAGAGTCATGAAGTCATTCATACTGATTGTATCGATTATGTCCATGTAGTCATTATCATGAGCAAAGGTTGTGATAGATGCAGTGGCACTCCTCACTGAGTCTGAGTCTATCTCCTGACCTTTGGAGGCAAGGGGCCACAGTGCTTTGAGGGCTTCAACAGTTGTTTTTGGTGTTGGTCCTTGATGCCGCCCTGGTACTTGAAGGTCCTGACGGAAGACGGACTATTCCTGTTGCCGATTTTTTTACCGGCCCGTCAAAGACCGTACGAAAAGCGGACGAGGTCCTTATCGAGTTCAATATCCCCGAGGAAATGGAGGGGTTCGGCAGTGCCTATTGGAAACATTCAAGAAGGCAGGCCATGGATCTTCCGATATTGGGGGTTGCCGTGGCGCTTAAGATGTCAGGGGACAAGACCATTTCCGATGCCAGAATCGCATTGACCGTGGCCGCTCCAACGCCAATCAGGGCCCACAAGGCAGAGGAATTCTTAAAAGGCAAGCCCTTGGACGATGATGTGCTTGAAGAGGCAGGGAAGATCGCGTCTTCCGAGTCTTCCCCGAGGGACAGCGTCAGGGGAAAGGAATGGTATCGCAGAGATATGATAGCAGTCTTTGTGCCCCGAATGGTAAAGCTGTCTGCTGAACGTGCAGGATAAATACGGTATCTGGCTGAGTTGTTGAGTAGTTAAATAGTTGAGTTGTTGAGTAGGACTGCTTGGGTGGAAAAATGGTCGTGGCCCTCGGAACGGATTAACCACTCAACTTCTCAACGACTCAACTAATAAAAGGAGATCAAGATGAAAAAGGTGTCGGTTTCTTTTACCTTAAACGGCGATCCTGTAACTGCAGAAGTGCC
>JABCSP010000301.1 GCA_018238825.1 Candidatus Thorarchaeota archaeon
CAAGATCATTAGATACTTTGGAAAAATCTTGAATGAATAGGGGCTGCTTTGTTCTAGCAGTTCGAGCTGACAGCCTGTTTGGATTGCTAATTGCAACGGATGACTCTACAGATTCCTCATCAAGTCCAACTGCTGCAATGAGATGAAGTGCTTGATCTTCTTGGTTGACGAGACGTATTGTACCAAGATCATAACCTAGGTTTTCGATTAATCCACTCAAAACCTTCTCACAGACGTGATTTGTGTTTTCTGTGCTCAATGCTGCTTCAGCAATAATTCCATATGCTTTCCGTTCACGTGCAGCGTTCTCGCGCGTTTCCTCATCACTTGTGACATCATCACCATATGCTATTACATATGTTTTGTCAGCTATCTCAACTGAGTTAGCGGTTATTTCAATAACATATGTTTCTCCAAGTTTATTGGTGAATCGATAATGATTCTTGTCAAAACTTTGTTTTCCAAGAGCAAGTTTACGAAATGTATCCAGTGCATTTTCATGTGCATCAGGAGAAAGCACGTCTGCTAGCATATCTATGCGTTGATTAACAGCCAACTTAGGAGTAATTCCCATAGTCCTGCAAAATGCTTTGTTGATATAGACAATTTCTCCTTCGTGAATAATTAATACTCCTTGAGGTGCAGCATCGAAGAATGCCTGAAGCATTTCACAATCAAGACCATTTTCTTCATTTGCTTCTGACTCTTTTTCACCCATGGCACACACCTTACTAGATTATGTAATCATGTATTGCTATCTTTCTTAACTTGTAGAAATTCATCAATAACCTTCAAGTAAAGGTATCTATGATACGTGACTTTTCTGTTTTAATGTATTTTTTAACGTAATCATATTTGCTAGTGCTTTAGCTGCCCTCTGAGGGCTTGAAAAGAACGGAATTCCTGCAGACTCTAGAATGTCATATCCCGGTGGTTTATTGCTATCTGGTGAGGAAAGAATACTCACTATTGGTTTGGAAACCTCTCTGGATGCTTCAACTATTTTGTCTATTGGCATTCCTCCACCAATACCCTCCTGATAATTTGGAGAGAAAACAATCATGATCGAATCATAATCCTCTTTCAGAATCATTCTAAACGCTTCCGCAAAGATACTTGGTTGCGCCCATCCTTGAGCTAGAAGGTCAATTGGATTCTTAATTGGGATCTCAACAGGCATATTGAGAAGTGCTTCTATTGATTTAGCTGTTTCTAATGATGGTGCAGGCATCTCCGCTCCATTGAGCTCTAACGTCTGAGCTGCCACTAATGCTATTCCTAGGGTGTGTGTGACAATAGCTACTCTGTTTCCCTTGGGGCGATGACTGCAGGTCGAGAGAAGATATGCTGAATCTACCATTTCAGTCACACCTGCTACCTCAATTCCTCCTGCTTGCTTTATTGCCGCACTATACAGTTCTGAATTTCCAGCCATGCTTCCAGTATGACTTAGAGCTGCATCTCGTGATGCAGGTGTTTTGCCAACTTTGAAAACTATCACTGGTTTCTTTGGAGAAGTTTCTGACATCTCATTGATCATTTCTCGTCCGTATTCAGTTCCCTCAATGAATAAACAAATGACATCAGTTTCATTGTCCTGACGGAAGTATCGTAACATATCGTGAAAGTCAATATTTACTCTGTTTCCAACACTGGCAAATTTTGACACACCAAGTCCAATATCTGAGGCACGATAAAGCATCAGTCCTGTAACACCACCGCTCTGACTTACCATTGCGACAGTACCTCCTTTCATTGGAACTGGATGTGGGAAGAAGGTAGCGTTCATTCCGATTTTAGGATTACCTGCCCCAAGGCAGTTAGGACCTATGACCGCTATATGCGCGTCATCAACAATCTTCCTGAGCTTCTTTTGATGTTCAATGCCAATCCCTCCAAGTTCTTTGAATCCTGCAGAAAATACGATTGCTCCACCAATATTAGCTTCCGCACAATCGCTGATAGCTGGCATGACATGTTGAGGGCCAACGGCAATCATAGCCATATCTACTCGATCATCAACATCTTGAATTCTAGGATAGCATTTGAGGTCACCAATCATTTTCAATCGTGGATTAATTGGATACACATTTCCCTTGTACGTGTTCAATGCTAAGAGGGCAAGAGCTCCGAGTTTCTCAGGTTTATCGGATGCTCCTATGACTGCAATCGATTTAGGTGCAAAGAGTCTATCTAACGAATCGTTCTTCCAAGACAATGCCTACAATCTCCTCTATTGTTTATGGTCCCCAAGTATTTGTTCTATTTTGTCAATAATGAGTTCTGAAATCTCAGAACGAGCATCCTCATAGCTCTCGAAAGCGATAATTGACAAATCGTGTTTCTTTGCCTCCAAAATCATATAGTCCTGTATTTTTCGTGTTGATTGAAATTCTTCTTCTCTGGTGGGCGAATCCTTTGAAACTGATTTCAATTTTCCAGCAACTTGTTTGCTAGTGAACATAGCCTTGTGATTTTGTTCATCAGGATTGATCAGAATCTCGATAGTTCCTTTGCTTAAGTGAGCGATTGAGCCCTGTTGTAGATGAACTCCCTCTAACACAGCTATGGCTCCTTCTGCATGGATTTGCTTAACCATCTCAATCAACAGGGGACTAATCAATTCGCATTGTGAAATATAGCCCCTCACAACTGAATCCAAATTAGGATTGCCTGATTGTTTGTGTTTGAAAGCTTGATAGGTATGACAGTATAATTCTGGATGATCTTTCCTTTTGTAAATTCCTTTGAGAACTTGTCTAATTGTATCTGTACTGATAAAACGGGTAGAAACAAGGTCTTGTACTAGGTCGATAGCAAGCATAGATTTTCCAGTAGCAGACGCTCCTTCTAACGCAAGAATAATCGGGGGAATTTCATCAGAAATTCCTCGAAGGTGTTCGTACTCATTTAGTGTTTTATAGTTCTTGATAATCTGGGGTGAGTGGCTCTTGAGTGCATCTTCAACGAATATAGTGAGTTCTGATTCTGTTGGTACATTTTTATCAGACTGATATTTTTGAATGCCTGCGAGAATTTGCGAAATGGGAGTATCAGTGAGACCACTTAATCTGAGTCTACCTCTTATCGTGGTAAGAGGAAATGGAATTTCCTGTTCTTGAATTCTCACTCTCATATTCGTGACACTCGGTGAGATGGGTCATGTTCTTTCGACCTCAAAAGGACTTCCGTGAGCAATATCCCCTTTCTTCTCGACCAGCTGAACCACGAAATGACCTCCCAGTAGCAGACTTAGGTTTCTTACGTCGTTTAGGTTTTCCCATGAATGGTCTGCTCATATCGAGCTGTTCATTCACTTCAATGATTGAGATGGTTGATTCAACAAGTTCTCCCCGTCGACCTCTTGACAATGTCATGCACTCATCAAACAATTTGATGTAACCATTAAGAAGTTCATAGGTCCGATTAGGTTTTATATTGTCAATATCTTCACTCCATAGTGTGAGGTTCATTATGGCTGATGAATCACCAATGATGCAATCTGAAATCTCATGCTTTCTTCCTGATGCCCGCTCTGAAACAACTCGTGTCTTACCTTTCTTTAGAACTTTGAAACGTACGTTGACGCATCGTGATTCCTGTGTGAACTGCTCAATAAATATCCAATCTATAGAA
>JABCSP010000029.1 GCA_018238825.1 Candidatus Thorarchaeota archaeon
GTTGTTCGAGACCCCAGTTGTAGGCAAAACGAGCTACTCCTGCATGTTGCGCAAGGTGCGACCTCTGGATGTTGTTCGGGTCCAGTTCATACCTGTAGGCTCTTTGCATCAACATGGTTCGGTATATGGTCTTGCTGGGAGTTTTTAAGCTCATACAAAAAAGGATATTTATTCAAGTGTTGGTTTCATCGATGTTCAGGTTTGTCCAGGATTTGCGCAGCTGTTACCACCCCTATCATTTTGCATTGTCTCCTTCCTCAAATTCCTCTATCATATTAGCCAGTCTTTCTTTTTTGCAGTTTATGAACCTTATATTGCAGAAGATGTTTCTTCTTTCTATACACTCATATAGAAATTGCTTCACCAACAGCATTGAGGCTAGTAAGAATGCGTATAGAATCATTACTCAAAGCTTTAGATGATATGCCTGTTGAATTCCTCAGTGCAGTATTAGATACATTGCCAATGGAATTCTCTGTAATCGATGCTGACAATAATGTGAAGTTCTGGAACCAACATGGTGTTCGAATCTTCAAGAGAGGTCCCGGTGTTATTGGCAGAAATGTAGAGTTGTGCCATCCGAATAAAAGCCTAGATAAAGTGGAAAAGGTCATTGAAACATTGAAGAGTGGTAAACAAGACTATGTATCCTTCTGGCTAGATCTTCCTGACGGTGATATACCACGCAAGATACTGATTCGATATTTTGCAATAAGATCAGAAGAAGGAGAGTATCTTGGAACGCTCGAAGCATCAATCAATCTCACTCCTCTTCAAGCGATTGAAGGAGAGAATCGATTAGGTGATTTTTAGCTAATCCTGCTAAACTCAATCCTCTATTCTCTTCTATTTGTTTGACAACTTGACCAAAGGCTTTAGCTGCTTTTGATTCAGGTTCTTCCACAATAAATGGAGTTCCTCTATCTGGGAAACTATTGATTCTTGATTCTAATAAGATAACAGAGGCCAATCCGTGAAGTTGTCAATTCAATTCATCAAATAGGAAATACCTGTGTAATAGAAAATTACCAGTCATCATCATCAACTTCAATCATATCCATATCAAGAAGTTCAAGTTCATACAGACGTCCCATGATTTTCTTGGCTGCTTCTGGAACCTGATGCTCGAACTTCGCACCAGTGATAACAATTTTACCGGAGCCAAATATCAAGATTACAGTCTTTGGGTCCCTCATACGATGTATCAAACCTGGAAATTGCTCAGGTTCATAGAGACTGTTCTCAAGTATCATTGCCGTCTTCTCAAGGTTTACTGTAACTCCAAGATCGCCACTAGCTACAATATTCTGTATTGTTATCTCTGGTTTACCAGATACTTTGATACCGGCTTGATTGAGACCCTTGACAATTTTCATCACAGCTCTCCTTGAATCTTTTTCACTCTTACCGCCTGTGCAGACCATCTTGCCTGTATTAAATATCAGAGTAGCTGTTTTTGGTTTTTTCAATCGATAAACAAGCCCTGGAAACTGAGTTGGGTCATATTCGATATCTGGCATTGTTGCTGCGATCTCATCGAGATCAAGAGTCTGTCCCGTAGTAACAGATGCGACAACATTTTGGATTGTGGTTGATGGATCAGCTAGTGCCATGTATTCACACTCTCGATTTATACATAGAAAGCCCTAACAAATCTCAATATGCTTCTTTGGTTTTCACTCAATTAAAAATACGACAGAGTAAAATTGAGGTACCTGCGACTATTTCTATAGAACACGCCGGAATGAATGGATTGATTTGAATGGAGATTAAACTCAGACAATTAATTTGGTGGATTCTGAAGTACCGAATACGCTATCCGCGCTTTGGTAACAAATCAATGCACATCTCTGAACCAAACCTTTTCTCAGGTTTAACAGATCATCCACTTGATAGAAATGCAGCACCAGTTGCAGACCTATTCACTCTTTTACGGAAATATATTGCACGAACGCCAGTTTCCATTCTCCGTGTTGATTCAGTAACAAGAAATGAAAATTCATTCACTTTCAAAGCATATGGCTTTAACATTCTTCGAAACCGGACCTTGGGCCTTGATTATGTTGAATATGAAACAGATAAGCCGACAGAGTGCATTTTGCAGATAGATATTCTCACCGATACATCCTACCGTCTTCGACTCACAATGGATAAACAAATTCCCAGACATGAAACACCAATGATCTTTACCGATATCACTAACAACTCTACTAAAGTTACATTGGATGAGGATGAGGAAAAGTATGTAATTTCTACTCAAGAAATCAAGCTGCAAGTTTCAAAGGAAAACTTTGGAATCCAAGTCCTCGATAAGAATAATGAACTCGTCACTGAATCCGGCAGTCGAACACACAACGAGTTCTTCACAGCCACAGACGCCTTTCCACTTGGATTTGTGAAAAATCGCAAGCCAAAACAATTGTACGCCACAGAAAACTTCAATCTGTATCCTGGAGAATCAATCTTTGGTCTGGGCGAGAAATTTGGTTCGATGAACCGAGTAGGACAGACAATTTCACTATGGACACATGATGGCGTAGGAAACACATCAGGTCGAGCATACAAACATGTACCGTTCTTTCTAAGCTCACGTGGGTATGGAGTCTTCTTCAACGAGGCGAATCCTCTGACCTTCTGGGTCGGCTCCCGTGAGGTAACAAAGATACTTGTTGCCGCTGAGAACAACCTCATGGACTACTATTTCTTCTTTGGTCCCACACCTAAGCAGGTACTTCAGCAATATACATCACTCACTGGGCGTGCTCACATGCCTCCGCGATGGTCATTTGGGACTTGGATGTCGCGTCTGAGTTACTCTTCCCAAGAAGAAGTTCTTGAAGTGGCAAAGAAAATCCGAGATGAACGATTTCCATGTGATGTCATTCATATCGATGTAAATTGGTTTACTGATGCGTGGACTTGCGATTGGAAATTTGATGAAACGCGATTTCCTGACCCTGCTCACATGTTCCAATCTTGCGCTGATTTAGGCTTCAAAATTAGTTTATGGCAGATACCATATGTTATGGATAGTCTGCATATCTCCAAGGATGCTAGGTCTAAGAAAGCGCTTGCAAAGAATCATGGGCCATTCTTGTTTCTAACCCTTGGTTCTGCTCGTGCAATAGACTTCTCTCGCCCTGAAGGTGTGAACTGGTACAAGGAGAAACTCAAACCCCTCTTTGATCTTGGCGCCAAAGTCATGAAGGTTGATTTTGGTGAACAGATAGAACCTCATCAAGAGTTTGAGCAGTATTCCGGAAAAGAGATGCACAACTTGTACCCCCTGCTCTATAACAAAGCAGCATTTGAAGCAACTGAGGAATCTCTCGGTAAAGGTAAAGCTATGATCTGGGCAAGAAGTGCTTATGCAGGTTCACAGAGGTACCCAGTTCATTGGTCGGGCGACAATTCCTCAAATTATCATAATACTCTAGCCTCCACTAGAGGCGGACTGAGTATGGGACTCTGTGGCTTTACTTTCTGGAGCCAAGATGTTGGTGGGTTTGTGGGCATTCCTGATGACAAATTGTATGTCCGTTGGACTGGATTATGTATATTCCAGTCTCACATTCGCTTCCATGGTTGCGAGCCCAAATATAGAGAGCCTTGGAACTTCTCTTCTGAAGCACAGGATATTGTACGCAAGTTCCTTGAGTTCAGATATCAGCTCATTCCATATCTATTCTCTGAAGGTATCAAGGCCTCAAGAGAAGGTCTTCCTCTGATGCGACATCTTCTACTTGAGTGTCCTGAAGATCCAACTTGTTACAATATCGAGGACCAATTCTTCTCAGGAGACCTCCTATTGGTAGCCCCTATTTTTACAGAACATGATAATCGGCGAGTTTACCTTCCTCTGGGTGAATGGTATGATTATTGGACTGGAGAGATGTTCAAAGGTCCCACCTGGTTGGACATAGAAGATGTTCCACTTGACAAAGTTCCGTTGTTTGTTCGAGCGGGCTCATTTCTACCACTTGGAGAGATTGTACAGTCTGTGCCTGAGGAGCTTCCAAACAAACTGACATTACATACATTTCCTGGTAATACGGAATCCCTAGAATACACCTTGTATGATGAGTTGGGATCCATAAACTTCAAGGGACATTTGGATTCTAACACTCTAAAGGTAGAAGTTTCTTACAATCCCAAAGACCGACCGACTATCGAGTTGGACATTCAGATGCCTAAGGATTACAGGTCAATAAAATTTGAGATTCAGAATGGATGATATTGAGGATCATCATCTATCACTAGTTCGAGCAAGCAATGGAAACAGGCCCTTGAGCGTTGGATACAGTTGTTTGTAAACTTGATAATAGTACTCATATTCAGCAACCATTTTGGTTTCCGGTTTTGATGAATCGCCTAATATAACTGTAGTTTTCACAGCGTCATCAACATTGGTCCAGATATCAATACCAACACCTGCTAGCAAAGCTGCTCCATATGCAGCCCCTTCTGTTGTGGTGACAGTGACTAACTCTAAGTCAAGCACATTGGAAAGGATAGACCGCCAGAGGGAACTCTTTGCACCACCTCCCGAAACACGTACTTGTTGGACCTCACCAATCCCTGTTGATTTTAGCAATTCAAAACCATCACGAAGCCCAAAGGCGACTCCCTCAAGAACGGCACGCGTCATATGTGCACGTGTATGGCGTATAGTCAAACCGATGAATGCACCCCTTGCTAGTGGATCAGGATGAGGTGTACGTTCTCCACTTAGGTATGGTAGGAAAATCAATCCTTCACTACCAGCTGGAATCTTCTCTGCTTCAGCAAGTAGGTTAGAAAACTCCATCTCTGGGAAGATTGCATCATGATACCATTGTAGACTACCTGCTGCAGAAAGCATTACTCCCATTAGATGCCAACGTTCAGGAATTGCATGACAGAAGGCGTGTAATAGTCCAGCTGGTTCAATGATAGGCTTGTTAGTGGATGCGAAAACAACACCCGATGTACCAAGAGTCAATGCAATGACACCAGGCTGAATTGCACCCATTCCAATTGCTTGTGCAGACTGGTCACTGCCTCCTGCAACGACTGGCGTGTCCCTCTTGAGACCTGTCTTCTGTGCTGCTTCTTTGCTAATACTTCCAGTCACTTCAGGTCCTTCGTGAGTTGGAGGTAACCACTCATGTGGAATTTGGAGTTTTATTAATATTTCATCAGACCACGATCGTTGCTCCAAATCGAAAAGTAATGTTCCTGCCGCCCCTGCCTTATCTGTGGAATAATCGCCAGTGAGTCTGAATCTGATGTAATCTTTGGGAAGTAAGATTTGACGTACCTTTGTATATATTTCTGGTTCATTCTCTCTTACCCAAAGAATTTTCGGTGCGGTTAACCCGGTTACAGCATCATTTCCACTGATTTGTAGTAACTTCGTCTTACCAATTATTTTTCTTATTTGATCACACTGACTTGCTGTTCGCTGGTCATTCCAAAGAATAGCTGGGCGTAAAACATGTCCATTTTCATCAAGCAATACTAGACCATGCATCTGTCCAGTCAAACCAATTGATGCCACCGCACTACCTGTAACACCTGCATCACTCAGTGCTTGTTGCACACTAGTGATGATACCATTCCACCAATCTTCAGGATGTTGTTCGGACCAAAGAGGAAATGGCGTTGAAAGAGTGAGAGGCGTACTAGCACTACTTACAACATTGCCTGAAGTATTGATGAGGAGAGCTTTAGCACTAGTTGTGGAGATATCGAGCCCTAATAACAAGACATCTTCTTTCACTGTAATATTCCGCCTTTCTTCGACTAACGGACACCCATGAGTAGTTCCATAGTCAATTGGTCAAGTCGTTCATACCCATAACCGCGTTCACCAAGAGATTTCCTATCAAAATCATGTATCTTAAGCGCTGTAGCCTTTTTAGATTCGTACTTGCCCAAGTATTGATCCATCGTACCGTCATCTGCATTGATTTCACTCAACAGAGATTGAATTTCAGAATCATCGTTCCACTGGTCTACCTTCTCTTTGAGAATAAGATATGTCCTCATACAACCTCTGGCAAAGTCCTTGACGCCCTCGTAATCTTCTGTTCGGTATGCGTGAGCATCAAAGTGACGACACCCTTCGTAATTATTATCTTCCAATAATTTCACAAGAAAGAACGCGCTCTTGATATTCACCGATCCAAATCTTAGGTCCTGATCATATCGACCAAATGCTTGATCATTAAGATCAATGTGAAACAGCTTACCAGCATCCAAAGATTGTGCTACAGTATGTACGAAATTCAATCCAGCCATGTGTTCATGTGCCACCTCTGGATTTACTCCCACCATCTCAGGATACGCGAGTGTTTCGATGAACCCTAGCATTGCTCCGGTCGTTGGAAGGAATATATCTGCTCGTGGTTCATTTGGTTTTGCTTCGAGTGCAAATTTGAGGTCATAATCTCGATCTTTGACATATTCGCAGAGGTAATTCAGTGCCTCACGGAAACGTTTCAGACCTCGAATACTGTCCTTAGAGGCATCAGTATCAACACCTTCTCGACCTCCCCAGAAGACATACATTGAAGCTCCAAGTTCTATACCGAGGTCAATTGCATTCATTGTCTTTTGAAGGGCATATGCCCGTACTTTGGAGTCATTTGAAGTAAATGCACCATCTTTGAAAACCGGGTCGGAAAAGAGATTTGTTGTAGCCATTGGGACAACGATACCAGTTTCATCAAGAGCATCTTTGAATTCGTTTATGATTTGTTGCCGTTCCGATGACGTTGCATTGATGGGTATCAAGTCATTGTCATGCAGATTCACTCCCCAAGCTCCGACCTCTGCAAGAAGATGAACGAGTTCTACAGGAGTAAGTTTCTTACGAACTGGTTGTCCAAAAGGGTCTCCACCTGGGTTACCAACAGTCCAGAGTCCAAAACTAAATTTGTGTTTTGACGTTGGCTTGAATTTATGAGACATGCAATTTTCCTCTAGCCAAGTATGCAATATCTATGTAATAACAATAGTTCTTCCAATTACCTTGGAAAATTTATTGAAAACTAGCTGGTCACTGGTCCGAAACGAATTTGATCAACGGGTTAAGCAAAACCTCAACACGTTTCTCAATCTGGGTCACTAATTGAAGCAGATCACTTTCCCCCTGCTTCGTTATGTTGTATGCTCTACGTCGTCGGCCAGTTCTTTCTCTGGAGGAGTTTACACTACCATTTTTCTCTAATCGTCTTAATGTTGTGTAGACTGTTCCTGAGCTTAGATTTATTTTTCCATTGGTAAAATCTGAGATTGCCTTCATCAAATCGTACCCTGATGATTCGGGTGATTTGCGGATAAGAGCGAGAAGAAGGACCCTGACTACCGGAACAGGTTCAAGGTCTTCTGAGTTTGCTATTTCAAACATCTCCTTGTTGAACTTCTCATCGCTCTATCCATTTTACAATTATTGATTCTACGGTGTAAGTGAAGCGATTATACTCTCTGCACCCAATAGGCCGCTTATCAATAGAATACTGATACCTAGGATGACATTAAGCAACAGTAATACTGCACCTACCTTCTGTTCCTTAGGTCCTTCAAGGTTCATACGTTCAATCCCTAAACTTCTGAATAATGAAACCATAACCATCACAGCTATTACGATGTGTTTCACAGTTAGCAACAAAGAATACTGTGTGCTTGTGTCTAGAAATCCTGTGAATAGAGGAGAGGTATTACTGAGCAATAATCCTGTCACAAGAAGTCCAATCATGCTGATGTAGGTCAACATACTAAGTTTTGACTTCATTATTGCAATTAGTTTCTTGGCCTCTGGTCCTGGTCCTAGCTGCTTCTTCACAGATGGAAGTATTACAGCGGTCATGATGATCATTCCGCCAATCCACATGACGGTGAAGAGGTCGTGAAGAAATTTCACGGAACCTATTAAGATTAAATTCTGCATATTAACCACCTTTACTAGCAAAGTAATATGTAGCTTAACTACATATGGTGGAGCTATATAATCCTATGTTTACAGTGGTAAGTAGCTCATCACACCTTTGTTCTTTCATTCACTTTCGTAGAATAATGATGAATAACAGAATAACGCCACTAAGTAATCCAATTCCATAGGAAATATCAAAGAATGTACTGTATACAATCAGTTCCGACTGGAAGAAAGCGATAGTAGTTTGTAGTGCAACTGATAGTGTGACTAGAATCAGCAGCCCTCTCTCAAGGCCAGAGAAATGCTTGTGATCCAATGAGAACATTCGTATCCACAAAACTATACTAAGAATTGCCAACGGTGTGACAGTTACAAGAATTAGTGATATTGGTAACAGAACAAGACCACTTAGAATCGCACGTATCATGAACAATCTTGAACCATATCTCTCAAACTCTTTCTCATACACACTGCCATAGTCTTTTCTTATGTAGGACTTGTAACCTTTCCAGGCTGAAAATTTCCAATCACCAGCTTTCTGTTGTGCTTTCGATACTCCTGTCTGTTCTATTTCCGGCGTATACTCTCCTTTGATTGTGGGTAGAACATAGACCATTACCATTAATGACCAGACACCGAATATCATTGAAAGAAATTCTAAATCTGTAAGAAACCTTGCTAGATATATTGCTCCCCAGATTGTATATAGTGAATAGAATATCAAACCTATAGCTGGTATCAGAATGATACCGACAACAATCTTTGCTTTTGTCTTGCTACCTTTCATCAAAGGCGCGAGAAATCTAAACATCAGAGAACAGAAAGTTGCATAGGTCAATGAAAGACCAAGGCCGCTTAGGAATCGCATAGTGACTCCGGATACTACCGAAAGTTCCAGGGACAATACACCAGTGATTAGAGAAATGGGATTCCAATTATTGAAGAAGAGAACAATAGTATACAGAACCAATCCAATCGCTAATGCAATGATGTATGAAATGTTCTGTTTGTCTGCAATATTTTTACTCAATTTTCGTAAGGGCATAGAAATCAGATCCTCAATCTCATCGTTCGGGAACCCAAATCACACAAGTGACAGAACCATCCCTCTCTATAACTATTTGGGGATACTGTAACTACCACTAACCACAATCTGTGCAACTTCCTTGGTAAGTCCCCTTACTGGATCCGTGTCTGCGCTATTTGATTCAAAGGCTTTAGTTATTGCAGCCTCGATTTTTGAATCGTCAAACTCTACTACTCTCTTGTCTCGTTTCTCAACTTTCAAAGTAGATTCTCCTCAATATTCGAAGCTATCTCATAGATTCAGTCAAATGCTCGGCTATAATCCCTTCTAAATCTAACGCTGGAACTCTTGAAATTATAGAGCATCCGTCCCAAATGGTTGTCGGATTTGGACTAGCATCTTGGTAGATTTCACAATGTGGAGTATATCCTTCAATAACGCATGAAGCACTAGATTTATCGAGTGGGCATCCAGTGAAATTGATGTAGTTATTGGGGTATTTCTCTTGAAGACATTAATTATCTACAAGTCCATACATCATGAAAACACACTACGTGTCGCTCAAGTTATGGCTAATGAATTAGATGCTGATCTCTCAACACCTGAAGAAATCGATATTGCCTCGCTCGATCAATACGATCTCATCGGTTTTGGTTCTGGAATATATATGGGAAAACATCATAGAAGCTTGTTGAACTTTGTAAAAAATCTTGACAATCTTACTGGAAAGAACACATTTGTATTCTATACAAGTGGTTTTTCTAAATTTCCTGCACTACCCACATTTGAAACAGCATTGAAGAACCAACTAACTAAGAAAGGCGCACACATTGTCGACGTATTCTCCTGTCGTGGTCTTGAAACCTGGGGGCCATTCCGGATTGGTGGTGGTAAGAATAAAGGTCACCCTGATGACGCCGATTTGAATAATGCTCGAGATTTTGCGAAGTCACTGATTAGAAGCTGATTCATTCATTGGAATCAGGTAAATCCAACTTAACAAGGACCCTGTCAATTTCCACTTCTGTGTTGACACAACCGGCTTTGCTAAGCAAGACAGCTTGAGTAGGAATGCCAAATTTCCCGACCTTCTCAACACCTAACTTGGCATCATCAAAACATGCAATCCCGAAAACTGCTCGAGGACGTGCATTCTTGACAATATTAATTGCATGAGAACCTCCACCAACCATGTACCATTTAATTCCTCTATCTTCTGCAGCTTGGGTGATTTATGCAATGATACATGCACCACATTTCTTACAGTGATATCCTTCATCATCAATTGGTGCTATGCATTTTTCTGCGTCTCTCAGACAATGTGGGATTAAAACAATCCTATCTTCTTTCTTTACATATTCGTATGCGGTCTGATTTAGTACATTTCCAGCTTCAATGAATGTAAAATTAGAAAGGTCTTCATCCTCGATTTCTAACTCAGATTTGACCCTATCAGCGAGTTCTTCAGGAGTATGAATGGTTTCAGTTGTCTCGAAGGATTCCAAAAGTTGTCGTATCTTAACCTGCATGTTGGTTGTACGTGATTATTCTGTTTCTTCTGCAACTTTGTTTCCGTTTAGTAATATATTCATCCTCACTGGAGAGTTTGTTTTTCCACATTTTCTTGTTAAATTACTATGCATCAGGGAAATATTATCCGCTCATTAACCGAGTTGAGTATCCGATTTCTTTCTCTGCAGCCGCCTTAAAAACTACATGAGCTGCGGCAATATCTTGAGCTGCCAACCCAGTCGAATCAAAAAAGGTAATCTCGTCTTTCGATTCACGTCCAGCCTTATTTCCAATTAGAATTTCTCCAATCTCTCCATGAATATCTTGCTCTTGGATCAGTCCCTGTGATAGAGCATGCTGAATCTCTCCAATGATTTTACACTGATTTAAACTATCTACTACTACTTTATCAGCTCGTTTCACTATTGCTGGATCAAGCTCCTGTTTTCCAGGTCCGTCCGCACCAATCGCATTGATGTGCATCCCCTTTTCTATCCAACTTTCCATCACCAATGCTTTTCTTGATGGAGTGACCGTCACAACAATATCGGTTCCACGTACAACTTCTTCGCGGTTTGCAGAATAATTGACATCTATTCCTAAAAGCTCTGCCATCTCTGTGGCGTAGCGTTTTCCAATCGCCTCGTCAATATCCCATACTTGAATCGCTTCAAGTTCGAATATCTCTCTAAGTGCAAGCACCTGCATTCGACCCTGAGTACCAGCACCAATAACTCCAACTTTCTTTGAATCCTTTCTTGCTAGAACACTTGCAGCAACTGCACCAGCAGCTCCAGTTCGATATGCTGTGATATAGGAACCATCCATAATAGCTAAGGGCATACTTGTCTTAAGGTCAAGAAGTACTATTACGGCCATTCCTGGAGGCAATCCTAATTTGTGATTGTCGTAGTAGCCACTGGCAATCTTAGTCCCGATGAGACCAAAATCCTCAACATAACCCGATTTGATGTCAACCTCTCCATTATACTTGTCTACGTCAAGATGCATCACTGGAGGCATCTGTACCCTATTATTTGCAAAAGCTATGTAAGCTTCTTTGACTGCTTCAATAGTTTCTTTCATAGAAAGACAAGACTCTACTTCTTTTCGAGTTAGGATTAGTACTTCAGACATTTCAATCAGGAATTTCTCTATCTCCGTACCTAATGACACTTCAGGTTGATGAAATGAATCCTATTCTGTACAGGTTCCTCTAACAAAATACACAGGATCTGCTTCTGAATACTTGAATCCCATTTTTTCGTACAATCTCTGTGCTGGAGTATTCTCTTCAAAATAATGTAGAACAACCAGCTCTGAGGTCTTCAAAACTTCATCAACTACTGATTTGATACATGCAGCGGCATAGCCTTTCCTTTTGTGATCCGGATGTGTAGCTACGTTTCCGATTTCTGTGCCATATGACGTAACATAATGAACTCCAGCAACAGCAGAAATTGTCCCATCGTCCTCCATGATGCCATAGAATGGACCCAGATTCATTGCATTTGGAGTCCACGCGGGAGTACCACTGAGCCTATACAGCTCCTTTAGCTGTTCAACATGCTTGATTGAGAGTCTAACTGGTGTCTGCTTGCACTCGCAAAATAGTTCAGTTGACTTGTCAGCTATCATCTGCCGCTCTTTGATTGGCTTCAAAATGATACAAGCTTTTCCAAATTGGTCTAACTGTTCCTGAGTGCAAATTGCAATGAACTCTTTTCCAACTAACAGGTCTGAGAAGTCTTTCATCATTTCAATAAGTGATTCCACATCTCGACACCAGAAGGCAGTTGCTAGAAAATCTAGGTCACTATATAGTGAGAAGACCGCATCTATTCTGCCATCATTTCTTAGGATTCTGACATCACACCAATCTCTCAGTTGAGTACAATCAGCTATCATGACAATATTTGACAATGGATCTATGGATAAAATATCAAGTACATCGCTAAGATTTTCATCTGAAAGAGGTTCAATTTCGACAACCATTATATTCATCTTCCATAGATTGCAATATTTGTGGAAGATTACCAGTCGTCATCATCATCTTCCCATTCATCGTCATCCCAGTCTTCTTCTTCCCATAGGTCATCGTCATCAAAATACAATGAGTCCACCTCTGACTAGGTCTAATTCAATAAGTAGTACATTGCGGCTTTTATCCATTTTCTTGTTCCCATTCTTAGTCATCTCTCTATCTTGACTCAGTCTGATTCTTGTGATACTAGATTCTTCAAGATTCTATGGAGGTAAGCTTCGAGTTCGTCAATCTCTTCGGGAGTAAATCCTTTGTAGAATATCTCGGTCATATCTGCTGATAATTTGATATACGTACTCTGAAGTTTTCGAGTCTTCTCAGTAAGCAGTATCATAGTCTTTCTTCTATCCTCTTCTGACTGTTCTCGACGAATATATCCAGCATCCTCAAGATTGTCCAATAGTTCACTCAACGTGGATTTCCTGAGAAGAGTCCTCTTTGACAGATCATTTATTGGAACATTATCTTGTTGCCATAATGCGAAGAGAATTCTTCCTTGTCCAGGACCAATCTCTATATCGTGTTTCTTGAGTAATTCAGAGAACACTCGTCTTCCAAGATGATGTATCTGAGTGCTGAGGAATCCACCCTCTCTCTGTGACATCACGGTGAATCACCCAGTTTAAGTTTGAAAGTACTACTTCCACTCCAACCCTTTGCACTATTTGGGTACAATCGTAGAACTGAATAGTCTGGATCATCAATTCCCCCTGAATAATATTTGTCCCAATCATCATGCCACAAATCTTTCTTCAGGTCTGTATCCTCCACATTCTCAATATCTCCTCCAAACATGACTCCTTTCCAGGTTTCAGGATTACAATAGTAGACTGATACGGCTGAGTTTGTCTTGATATCTGGTATTTTTGTGGAAGAAGTATTTGTACCGAATAGAATCATGAAATCATCCCTGTGTTTCTCAAAGAGTGGGATTAGCTTTGGGAACCATTTCTTATTTCGGAGATTAAACATCGCTCTGGTTTGAGGATACCCCCTTTCATCAATGGTTGTGAAATACGCTGGCCATCCCGTGTCTAGGAGTTCAAGACACATTTCCCGAAGTGCTTTTTCATTCATAATTAGACCGCTCGATT
>JABCSP010000302.1 GCA_018238825.1 Candidatus Thorarchaeota archaeon
CTCTATTCAGCCACAGTATCCGCTGATCATCACTGATATAATTCTGTAACAGTTCAAGGTTTACGGTTCAGAGGTTCAAGTAGTTAAACCTATCTGTGTTTATCTGTGTGAATCTGTGGCTAAATAGTTACGATTAAAGGAGTCCGAATCCAGATTCTGGGCGGGTGAAAAAAGTAGCCGGAATAGCTGGCAGAAAAACGGGCATCAGCAACATTTCGATATTTTGGTTTACTCCGTTTTTCTTAGTACAAATAATCACATAGCATACATCAACAGGATATGAAACGCATATTTTCATAACGTCCCCCTGGATGCACAGAACAGACTGACCGGCGTACTTTGTAAACTGTATTTGAGAAGGGTGGATATGAGTGAGCATTTAAATTTCCTCGGTTACCGATTTTTCAATAATTCTACAGCGTCATAAATATCAAAATCCCATCTATCATTTTAACTATTCTACCACTTCTTCAATATATAAAACATCTCGAAGAAGTATCCAGTAGTTGGAGGAACAACTACTCTATATAAAGTTCCACCAAGGTTGCTTGCTCCGGGAGTTGGAGATGTAAAGGTTGTCCATACAACCCCGCCGTCAAGTTGTCTACCGTGACTAACATCATCACTAGACGAACCATATGTGTATGAATCCTGAACGGTAACTCCATCTGGTTTGATTAGATTTACAGTATCGCCATCGTTGTTAAGGTTGAAACCTACTGTGCTTTCGTTGAAGACTAGAAATCCTCCTGCTGCAATTATTGATCCTGCAGGAATGGTATACGGACTACCTCCTCCTGTTGCAATGTCGTCCAGAATGTATCCTGCTAAATCAACAGCTTCTGCTGAAGGATTGAACAACTCAATCCATTCTTCTGAGTATAGTATGTCTGGGTCTGGAAGGAACTCGTTGATGACGATACTTTCCAAGGCAGACATTTCAAGAGTTGTAGCAATTACTGCCAGCGATTTGTTACCCTCGTTTCCATAGATATCTTTTGCAGAAACTTCGTAGGTATAGGTAGTGTTTGATGAAAGGCCTGTATCATTATAGTACGCTTGAACGACTTCAGCTATCTGCACACTGTCGCGATAGATAACATATCGATATAGATCAGTTTCATTGTTAGAATTCCAGCTGAGGTCTATGCCAGTTGTGTAATTGGCATCAACCCTGAGACCTGTTACGTTTGCTGGTGCTATTGTATCATTAATTCCTGTAGAATTCCATCCTAGGAAGACATCCACAGAATAATGGTCTGAACCTGAGTTTGCATGTGCTGTATCTCCACTGGTTGAATTGATGAGTTTGTCCTGGAAATAATCATTGACTATTATGTAATCAATTCTGGATTGGAAGTAAATATCCGTATGCCCATAAGTAAAACCTGGATCAGTGGGATTCAGAGCACGAAACACATCAGTGAAGTTGTGAACATCAGATGAATACTGTCCATATATTGGATCACTGGAATCAAGCAGCATTGTGAGGGGTCCATATCCCAAGTCTCCACTTGGAGATAAATCCCCTGTGTCAATTGGTGAAAATGAATTCATGTCCCCCATGTACATAATTGGAACATCACCAAGATTATCCATATAGTTGATGATACCCTCGGTTTCCCATTCACGCCGTTCCTCATTTGATTCACCGTCCATGGCTTTAAGATGTGCGCCGATTAGATGCAGGTTAGTACCATTGACATTCACTACTGCATAAATGAAATCGTGCGTCACATCATAATTTATACCACTATCGAGAGGAACAACTGGTATCTGATTGAAAACAGTAATTGGATATCTACTGAGTATGGCTTCTCCTCCTGAGGTATATGAGATTCCTTGGGCACAGTATCCTGAATAGGGTACTTCATCTATGAAATAATCATTCAACTCATCGATTGAATTTCTGAGAGTTAGGTCATTATTCAGCCACCATCTTCCAGTTTCGACAAGAATCATAATGTCGGGATTCTCTTCCTTAACGACCTCCATCCAATCGGGATTAATGCCTTCGCGTTCTATGTTATATGCCATAACTTTGATTTGTCCTGTGAAGTACAGTTGTGGAACATAATTATACACACTCACTTGAATTGAGTCCGAACCCGTGACACCATAAGTATTAGTTGCATTAGCAATAATGGTATGAATCCCATTACTCCACAAACTAGTATTCCAAAGGAAAGAACCTGTACTACTCAAGAGCTCATTATCGACATAGATGTTAGCGTTGAGCGATTCTTCATCAATTACTGTGGTTGTTATCAAGACATCATCTGAAACAATCGCATCATCGGTAGGTGCTGTAATGGTGACAACAGGTGGTGTGGGATCACTGGAATTGTTAGCCGGTTCTTGGCTGATTAGAATGATTACATAGATAACGCTTACAATAAATATGATTAGGATCAGCCCAACAATTACCTGTTTTCTATTCATAAAATATTTCTCCAATTCTTGAAGCTGAAGAGAATATTTACTGTTCCCTATCGAGTCAAGATAAGTTCAATGGTCTATTGCTACTACTAAGGTTCTTACGTGCTCACGACTGCAGATGGTCAAAGAGAATCTCTAGTGATAACAATGACTGGTCAGATTACGAATCAATTCAAGTATGAGGGAGAACTCTACGAACTTGTAGCATACCATGGTGAGAGTCTTTATACTGCTGAAGATTTTGGCATAACCACCCAAACGGCATCAACAGCATGTTGGCGTGGTTATCAGACGTTTTACGATTGCGTAGATGGAGAACTTATCTTGGATAGCATGCATGTTAGAACTGAAGATAAAATTGCCATCAATGGTATTGCCCCTATAATAAATGAAGAACTGGCTGAAGATTCATGGGCATTTTTCAATACCATTTATGAGAACTTGTCATTGAAAACAAAATTCACTGGGAGTATATTACTTGGAAAGGATTTCATCAGTGAAATGTATGTTCACATGGGTTTCCAGAGTCCCGAGTCTTTCAAGACAGTGATTGATATTGAAGTGAGTAACGGTGATATAATCAAAATCACAGATATGTCTGCTAGGATGGAAGAACGAAGAAGACTAGGACAAGAGAAACCTAGTCGTCCACCCACACTTGAAGATAAGGATGTTGAAGATTGGGTAAAAGATCGATTTTCTCAGGAATACAAATCTGAGTAGACAACATCTCAATCTGGTGATTACTATGCTAGAGAAGCCTGATTACACAAATAGTATTGTGAATCTGATGAGCTCGATAGGCCAAGCCTCGGGAGTGACAAGTCCCTACTCGCCACTTGAGTTCGATTCACTTAGTACTCTGGAAGAATCAAAGAATATTGTGCTTCTGATTTTGGATGGTCTTGGCTACAATTATCTCAGAGAACACGGGAAGGATAGCTTGCTGAAGAAAAGTATCAAGGAATCAATTTGCTCAGTATACCTCCCTTCAACAGGTTCTGCTATCACATCGATAATGACTGGAGTTGCTCCACAACAACACGCTGTGACAGGCTGGTTTGTGTATCTGAAAGAGTATGGACTTGTTTCGAGGATCCTTCCATATTGCAATACTATCGATTACAATAATCTTGGAGTAGACATATCAAATGTGGTGGAGGTACA
>JABCSP010000303.1 GCA_018238825.1 Candidatus Thorarchaeota archaeon
ATGCACCCGGCAGCGCGTGCCGTGCTCCTTAAAGTCAGCCATCAAAAGCCGCCCTTCGATTGTTCGAATGTTAGTTAGCGGTCCCTTTATTCGCTCTTGAATACGTTCAAAACCTTTAGGTGCAAACGATGTGACTATAGGCGTTTCGCGATGGTTGAGAGTGAACTGTATGGAACTTACACCCTTTCGGAACAAAACTCCTACGTCGCGCCAAGCCAGCAAAACGCCAGCGTCGAATCCTTCGGGCATCACTTCACCAGGCTCTTGGATTTGCCCTAGACCGGAAAGGGCCTTTTCGATGATCTCAGGTTCGGATTCCTTTGTTTCCTCTTTAGGAACTTCGACTGGAGTTTCAGTTGGAGTGGGAGGTTTATCAGTAGTTGTTGCATCTTCTACAAGCTCAAGACCATCAAGTTCTTCGAGCTCACGTAGTTCATCAATATCTGTGATACCCTCGAGAGATTCCTCCACAACCTCTTGTTCTTCAGGAGTGGTTTCTGCATCTGGTTTCTTGACCAGTTCAATCTCTTCAGGCTTCTTAGGTTTGGGAGGTTTGATTTTGATTACACCGGGTAACCTGGTTTGGGGTCCCATGATTCGGACCTTGATTCCAATGACTCCGGCTTTGAGAACTGCTCTGTCATCTGCTTCATCAACAAACAAGTCAGCAGGTTCTCCAGTCTTGGCTATGACACCATCTTTGAATTTCTGATATCGGGCTCTTCTGCTAGAGAGCTTGCCCTTAACGATAATCTCACATCCTACAGCCCCAGCTCGCATAACTCTTCTCAGAATCCAGTATGCCATCCTGCGGAATCGAACGCCTCGCTCTAGCTGCCTTGCTAGCCGTGATGCCATTACAGCAGCATCTAACCATGGATTCTCAATCTCATTTACTTCAACCTGAACATTCTCTATACCAAACTCATTCTCAAGAATGTAGGTAAGTTCTCTAATCTTGGATCCTCGTCGGCCAATGACCACTCCAGGTCTTGAAGCATGAACTACAACTTCTGTCTTCATGGGCATTTTCCGGATTTCAACACCGCCATAACCAGCAGCGTTGAGTTCACTTGCTAAGAATTCATCAATTGCTAGTTTTCGAGCATTCTGTTTGATGAAGTATTTGACAGCCGACATTTATCCAACCTCTTCTAATACTATTTCCACATGAGAAGTATTCTCAAAGTAGGGCGTACTTCTTCCGAAAGCACGCTCGATGAATTTCTTGTAGGTCCGACCATGGTGTGTGACAGAATGAGAAATTCTCAGTCGGTCAATATCTAGACCCTTATTGTCTGCATTTGCTTCTGCATTTTTCAGAATCTTCAGAATCAAATCTGAAGCCTTCACCGGGTGACCTCCAGCCATCCACTTCTTCATTCCTGAGTGGTGTCCACGCTTCTTCTTGTGGCGCCTATAAGGAATCCATGCTTTCTCTTGGATGACTAGTTCAAGGAGCTCGATCGCTTTGTCTAGCATCATTCCTCGAATTTCGGTACAGACTTCTCTGCACTGTTTTGGAGAAACACGCATATTCCTTCCACTAGCAATGGCTGTTCTGTCTGGGTCGATGCCTATGATTGAATATCCATATGATGGCATATTACCTCACTTCCGCTCTGTGGGACTTTTCAGCTCTCAACTTATTGTTGAAATCTGTCAAATCATTGTCGAGATCGATAACCACTCCAGACCCTACCGGCACACGTCTACAGGCTTGTTCTCGCGAGCAGAACTAGCTGCCTGCACTGCTTCCATCGGTTCTGAAACAGTCACGTTCTATCTGCGACTAATCGGTTTCGGAAGATATTTCCATTTAAATCTATTCTAATGTCCGAGATTTCGACCAGATTCGGTTACGGATTGTTACCAAATTCAGCTGTGACTCTTTTCAATAGAGGGGTTCTTACTGAATCATTAACAAGCTTAATTCCAGACTCAGTTAGTGTTCCCTTGATATAATGGACTCCAGCAGATTGAATGTATACAAGACCCTTATCCTTGAGTTTCTGCAGGCTTCCCAGTACAATTTGTGTAAGTTCCTCTTCTGTGACATCAAGTCCACCACCGGGAACTTGCAAGGTTTCACTCATCTTCAGGATATTTCGCATTGAACTAAGTTGACGTCTGTGACTATCGTATGGGTTAGAGAACATCCACAAGAGAACTATCAGGTCAACTACTTCGAGACCAATGTTTGGATTTCGTGCCAGTGCTTTCTTGGCTACGAGTTCAACAATTGGCATTCTTATCACTTACCAGTAAATTTGAAACCTATTCAATGAATCGCAATGTTCATACTAGACTTACACTACTCGCATTAGGTTGAAAGATATCTCCATTACGCATGAGGCGTTCTAGTGAACTATCAACCGAGGCTTCTGAAATTCCTTCTTGATGAAAGTGTTGAACGATCTCGTCAACCTTAAGTCGTCCTCCATTTCTCTTCAGTAATTCTACGATTTCAGAAGAAACATCCTTACTTGCGATATCTGTTGGTAGCTCTGCTTCATCACGAGATACAAGCTGAACAGTCCAAGGTCGAGGAAATAGTAGTGCTCCATTAGTTGATAGACTCTCT
This sequence comes from Candidatus Thorarchaeota archaeon, assembly GCA_018238825.1. Classification (GTDB taxonomy): domain Archaea; phylum Asgardarchaeota; class Thorarchaeia; order Thorarchaeales; family Thorarchaeaceae; genus SMTZ1-45. The sequence continues at coordinate 2,585 of JABCSP010000303.1, forward strand.
ACTTGTTTCTCAACCCAAGACCAAGCTAGTCCATCAGCTGTTGTCAATTCTTCTAGCCTATCAAGAGAACACGATGCGCTTCTAGCTTCTTTCTCCAAGATAGCCATCAATATTCTTCGTTTTCCTGCAGGAGCAGGTTCGTCTCCTTTGCTTGTGATATCATCCGCACTGACAGGCTCAGATGGCATTAATGCCTTGACTCGCTCACGAGACCGTTCCACAGATTCTTTGAATTCATCTCCTCCCTTTGAAGCATTGAATGCCTTTACAGCATTGGAAGCTTGCAAAGGAGAGTCAAAAAGTGCCAAGTTAGCTTTTGTGATATCGATGATGCTCCCACAATAACTGCATCTTCTACGTTTCTGGCCTGCGGGCGCATTAGTAAAACCTTTGCACTTTGAACACATGAATACATAGAATTGTTTCACAATGAATACCTCTGCTTCATTAGACTACATCTGTTCTTACTATATAATTATCACTCTCGCTGGTCAGACAAATACGATTATATCCTAGATGCATTGCGTGCAAGTTGGGAATAGTACGATGGCAAAGAAAGCAAAACAGATTGATGTTGATCCGAAAATGTGCAAGGGATGTCACATTTGCATCTTTGTTTGTCCCCATGGTGTATTGAAGAAAGCAGATGTGGTCGACAATAGAGGTTTCTTTCTTCCCGTTGTTGCAAATCTAGAAGCATGTGTGGTCTGTCGTCTTTGTGAAATGGAATGCCCCGACTTTGCAATTTCAGTTGTTGAAGAATAACCTATTCCAAATCCTGTTTTTGACTCGGAATATACGAGCTCTAATAATACATGCAGTGATATATGATTAGACAGTGAATTGAACAGTCCAGTAGGTGTAAGAAGTGTCCAATCCAGATATCCAAGTTCTTCTAAAGATTAGAGCCGAATTAAGTGAAGAGGTAGATAGGCTCAAAGATATGATAGCCAGATTAGAGGGACACATTGATTCTCTTAACGTTCAAATCGCGAGTGGTAGTTTCACCACAGCGGAT
>JABCSP010000304.1 GCA_018238825.1 Candidatus Thorarchaeota archaeon
TCACCATCCATTCGACCACCAATAGAGGACTACTTAAGATGAGTCAAAAGCCAAAGAAGAAGAAGGGTCTTGGTATTCCACTTAGCGAATTCAAATTCGATCCTTCCGAACTCGACCTCAAACTGACTAGAAGTCTAATTACTGTAATTGACGGATACCGAATATATCGATGTTTTGATTTATCATTTATAGTTAAAAGACAAAAGAAAGGCGAATTGCCTAGAGGATTCATTAAACAGTATCCAACTATGAGAGGTATCTTGCACAAATTTGCGGCTGTTGGTCCTAGTGTTCCAGGCGTCGAAAAAACGCTGAAACATAGACAGATTATCGCATTTGCTGCTCTTGCACTTTTAACAATCTCAGCTCCTCTGCTTGTCTTTGGATGGATATTCCGTGTAGCATGGATTGTTGATATCAATATCCCGTTAGCTCTAATTGCAGTTGGTTCTGTATTTCTTTCAGCAATAACGAATGCGTGGTATAACAGAAAAGTAGCTTGGGCTATTTTCGAATATACTAGTAACAATCCCACTCTTCTTGCCAAGGAACATGAAATGCTGTTTGAATGGGTTCAATCGTTGATTTATCATGCTGCTCGTTTAATGCGAATGGAGGATATTAAACCCGATAAGAAATTGACCAAGTTCTATAACAATGATTTCAAGGGTGTAGAAGTTGTGCAAGAACCTAGCGGTCTCCGTAAGCACTACACAATGAGAATCCTTACCAAACACAGAAAGAACTAATGGTTTTCCATCGTTTTCTATATGTGAGGGCTAATAACAGCTACCAGAAACTTGGTCAATACTGGACACTCATTAGATGACTCTTTGAACAGCCCTGTAGGACCTTATATACTCTGAAGAGGAATCGTAAGCTGTAGAGAAACTCTGAAACGAGAGCCAAGTTTTAGAATCACTCTACCGTCGCCGTCGGTTGGACGGGACGTTAAACGCCCGTGGAGAGGACGTAAGACGTCTGCGTGGGTCTTTCGAGATCTGCAATGTGCTGCCTCAATGAAGCAGGAACCGAACATCATTCCTGGACGCAATGTCTAAGATTGAGTAAGATTCGGGCAACAGCTAGCCTTATGGCAAACTAGCCCTCGGTTTTGGCTATACTACTAGATTTTCAATTGGCTTATACTCTAAGTCGAATCCGAAGTGTTTTGGACCTAAAACATTCAACCCTGCTGGTGTTCTGAAGATGGGCTCTATCTTCATGCCGATTACACTAACTTTGTCGCCCATTTTGATATCGGTATTGGTAATAGGTTCACCTGATTTAGCGTTGATTATTTCTACGATATCTGGACTTGTAATCCACGGTTTTTCATCTAACCAGGTAATGTGATTCTCGTTCTTGTACCAGATCTTCATCTTAGAACCAGGTTTCAGTCCACTTCCTTTGATCTCAGTTTCTCCAAACATGTAACCCTCTCGATTCTCCCAAGTTCTGCTAACAACTTCCCCTCTGAATAAGACCCACCCACCGATTTTTTCTACGATGTTATCTGCAGGGTCATCCCCAGACTCGCGACTTTCTCTGATAATCTTTCCAACTTCGTAACTCTTGGTTAGGGTTCCTGGAATAATAGCTTGATGAAATTGTTTACCTTGCACTGGGAATGCAACATTGCCAAGTCTTCCCCAAGCAACCTCACTTAGACCCTTTGAGATTCTTTCTCCCATTTCGTAGTTAACGATATGATCGACAATACTCTTGTTTCCAAACCAGTCAATAAGTGCCATTGGTGCCATTGGGAATTCATGAACACACACGGTGTTTTGACATATTTCTGGTACAGCTCTACCTGCATAATCGCCATCAACACAAGGAATTCCATGTTTGAGAGCTGCATCAATAGGTGCCGGAGTATTTACACCGCCAAGTTCGAATGGCGCAACTGCAGCAAACTTAACCTCCATATAATTTTCAAGAGTGGCTAATCCTAGAGCTAGTTCTTTTTCATAGTAATCCCAAGGAAACCGAGTCCTCAAAGCTTCAATCTCTGGGGTCGGTGGTGCAATAGTTCCAGAGTAATATGGGCATGCTACCCAATCATCCTCCTTCACAGTCTTAACGTCAATTATCTCAATCTTCTTTCCAGCATCTATATGGGGATAAAGCATGTTAAGTCCCTGTTGCTTATCTCCTCCTCCACCTGTTCCAAAGAACGTGCAACCTGTTGTGAGGTCTTCTACATCCGTTCTTGTTTTCAATATTAATGTCATCTTAACATAACCACTCTTTATGAAGTTAAAGTATGTTCAAGACATACTCCTTTATATTTACACTGGATTATATTGAAATTTATAAAAAACAACAGAAATGGCAGATTTTGTAATAAATTGAGAAAGAGAGTGCGCTCACACTCTCTATATTCTATGGGAAACTAAAGTTCTACTCGTCCAGCATTGACTTCACCATCGGCAATATTGATGATGAATCCTTTCAGGATACCTTCTCTATATTCAGACCCTGGATTAACACATAGAGTACGACCAATCTTACGAAATCCGTGAGACTCATGAATATGACCATGCATTCCTAAGAGAGGTTCATACTTTTCAATCACCGCTCGAACTGACTTACTACCAACAGGACCTAGAACTTCCATAGCTCCTGACTTCTTTATGGAATGGTCTTCGTTCAAGGTTGGAGCTGTGTCCAGACCAGAATTGAATGGAGGATCGTGAAAGTTGCACAAAACATTAGAATAGTCATCTGTATCAAGCCTTGCAAATTCTACTTCTAACTTCTCCAACATCTCTTCTTCTGGACATTCTCGATGTGTGTCCCATGGAGTATTATTGACCCATTCCATGCTAATCATTGGATATCCACGAACATCGATGACTTTCTTCAATGGATTGATGATTCTGGGGTCATCATCAATTACTTTGTCGATAACGTAGTCATCATCATTCCCGGCGTTGACAACAATCATAACATCTTCAGGAATTCGCTCATTCGCCATATCCATCCATTCTTGCATTCTCTCGACCATGAGCTCTTGGAAGAGCTGTGTTATTGCACCCTTAGTTTCTTTTAGCTTTTCTAGTTCATCAGTAGTCAGAATTTTGGGATAGTACCCTTCATTTTTCGTGAATGTAACGAACTTGTCCAAGTCCTTCTGTTTCTTGAAGTATTTCTTTTTACCATGTGGCTGTGCATACCATTTATCCTCTTTCTCTTGAATAATTGGCATAATCGCCTTACCCGTTAGGTCGCCGCACATCATCGCTACATCGGCTTTGAAGACTTTAGGAGCTCGGCACATTTTCTCCCATGTCATTTGACTTCCGTGTGGATCGGCTGCTAGGAAAATCCTCATTTCTTTACCTCAGTTATCGTCTTTTCGATAATCTATGCCTACAGGCTAGACCATCTGTTGATGAAAAACAGTCATTCCTAGTTTAAAGTTTAATGGTTCAACACAAATATTTGACTTTAAGAAATAGTTTAAAAAATCAGTTTTTTCGGCTTTGGGGCACAAGATATTAATGTCGATTAGCTTTATCCAATTGACCAGAACAGACGTATGTCTGTGAGGTGAAATGACAATTGACAGGAAAATAT
>JABCSP010000305.1 GCA_018238825.1 Candidatus Thorarchaeota archaeon
CACGAGTATATGGATATTCACTTGGAAGACCAAGGTCATTCATATAGTCTAATTTTGGAACATCAAGAGGTGTGTAGATTGCCTTGATTGGTCGACTAGATGTGGTTAAGAAATCCTTACGACGGTCAGGATGTTTTTTCTGGTGTGAACCTAGGGTCTCTTTCTCCCATGAATCATGGGCTTTCTGAATTTTATCCAAGTTCTTTTCTGCACCCATTCGGAGCTCCTCCGTGGTGAAACAAGTCTTCAAACAGGGCTCCAAATATTAAGTGTTCGTTTCGGACTAGACCTAGAACTCAAAGCCTCTCCGAGCAGTAATCTTTCTTGTCGAATAGTAATGTTTGACCTCTCTCATTTCAGTCACAAGGTCTGCAGCATCAAGTATCTCCTGCTTTGCATACCTTCCAGTCATAATGAGTTCCACATCTGAAGGTTTGATGTCCAAGAGTGCCAACTGGTCTTCAAGCGAGAACAGATTCCACTCTACAGCAACGTTAATCTCATCAAGGATTAGAACATCACAGGTATGATTGCGGAGTGCATCCTGAGCCATCTTGAGACCTTCTTGTGCCATCTTGATATCGATAGGATCGGGGTTTTTCTTATCCACAAAGGTTTCTCGTCCTACTGGTTCGATAGTGAAATTAGGAATCTGGTCCACTGAACGAAACTCACCATAGTTGATATCATCGCCATCTCCACGCTTCGCAACCTTTGCCTTCATGAATGAGATGACTAACACTTCAAGACCATGCCCTGCAGCGCGAAGTCCTGCACCCAAGGCACAGGTTGTCTTTCCTTTTCCATTTCCTGTGTATATCTGAATAAGACCAGGTGAAGTTTTGTCGGTCATGTGGAAACCTCGGGTTCTTTGAGTAATCTCTCCGCAACAGGCACCCTACTTCTGTCTTTCGTCATAGATTCGAAAATATTAGATTAGATAGATCACATGAGTTTGTATAGAGAATGTGCAATTTCTCCAACTATAGCAACAGCACGCAAAGTACTCTCTGTGGCTTGTGATGCGACTACAACAGTTAGTGAATTTACTCTAAGTATCTGAAGCTTGTATTCACCAGAATTGACATTGGTTGGAGCAATGTCCATCACTGGTTGAATTATTCCTTGAGAAATCTCTACTTCAATTCTGAATAGATGAGTTTCAGGAATATTTCCTTGAATCATCTTTCCATCAGGATTAAAGACTCCAACAAAGGCAATCTCTGGTTTCATTAGAGCTTTGTCAATCTGTTTCTCAATCTTCTTCAGCAATTTCTTACTAGGAGGTCCAAGATTAACCGAGATATACTGATCAATCAAGTCATCAATATCCACAAACTCAGACATGCTTCCACTCCACGACGAAATCATCTCACCAAACCCTTGAGAGATACTACGCCCCATTGAGAGCATCACATTCTTCAGATCAATTGTGTTTTCAGATTTGTCTGAAAGAGATACAAGAACAAATGAATGAAAGAACGCATAAGCCCACACAGATTCTTCATGTTCTAAAGTGTATACTCGCTCTGACGAAGTGCTTGAACGGGAGTGGAAAAGGGCTACACTATTTCGAACGTACAATGGGAGGGATTTCAGGTCAACTATGCTCTCTTCCTCAAAGGATCTACCGTAGAGAGGGTCACCATCACTCTTCATAATGTACAGATAGCGTATCATATTGACTCTCGACCAGTATCAGGGAACACTTTTCTCAAGTCATAAGAGTTACTGGTGGATAATATTGCACTCTAGTCAAGCGGATGACAGTAGACTTTAAACAGTGTAGGTACACATCTCCGAGAGGTCGGTAAGGATGTCAGAAGAGAAAGCACCTGAAGCACCAAAGAAGAAAAAGAGGAAGAGAGAACTTCAGAAGCGTACACGCTATGACATCTATGCCGAATTACTTCGTGTCATCTACATCTGGGGCTTCTGTCCACTGACTCGTGCAGCCAGGTCAACCAATATGCCAGTTGACCGAGCAAAGGAGTCCATTGGAGAACTCTGTAACCGAGGTCTCTTAGAAGAAGATGATGATGAAGGCATGCGAGTCTATAAAGTTACAACGAGGGGACATCAATACCTAGAACTGTACAAGAGAATGGCAGGTTTAGTCGGAATCCCAATTCCGGAGCCAATCATTGGAATGTAGAAAAACCGAATAAGCTAGTAACAATTTGTGACTTCATGTTGTGACTTTGGTATATATACTAAAAATGGTGAGTATCTCTTAGAAAAATATCATTGGTGAAGGCCAAAATGGCAGAAAAATTAGAATACAAAAATGAAAGCGTTGTCCAAATCGGTAATACCGAGGGCGATGTCGAAATTCGCAATTGCAGAAGGCTTGAGCCTCAACAGGGTGATGAGATATTTATCTTAGGAACTCTGACAGTTTATGGTGATCTCGATATCGAAGGATCGCTACAATGTGAGAGCCTAGTATTGAAGACTAGGGATCAAATAACAGTTAGAGGGAATCTTATCGCAAGAGCTTCTGTGGATGCACGAAAAGGATCAATAAGAGTAGATGTAGATCTTGAGTCTCGTAACGTTGAGGTCGGAGCTTCACTTCGCGTTGGTGGAAATCTCAAATGTGTGTCCGCAAAAGCAGGAGCCTCAATCAAAGTTACTGGCAATGCTGAAGCGCAGAGACTCACGGGCGGTGCATCAGTCAAGATTGAAGGAGACTGCAAGGTCGAAAGAATTGCTGGTGGCGGCTCTGTAGTCGTATACGGCACAATCGAAGCTGAAGAATTTGATGCAGGTGGATCAGGTAAGGCTGTAAAAGGCGTCATCAAGAAAGTGTCAGTCGGTGGATCTTTCAAAGCTGTAGAAGCTATCGAAATTGAAGAACTGGATGTTGGAGGTTCAGTTAAGGTTGGTCCAGGTTCAAAGGTGGGCAATATCGATATCGGTGGTACCTTCAAATCTGAAGGAGACCTAGTGTTTGGTGAGATTGATGTCGGTGGGACTGTCAAATTTGGTGGTACTGCACGAGGAGATTCGATCGATGTCGGTGGTACAGTAAAGTCCGAGGGAGATTTATTCCTGACAGGAGGAATAAACGTCGGCGGCACTGTCAAAGTTGACGGAAACCTAAACTGTGAAGATAAGATCAAAGTTGGTGGTACTGTCAGAGTAGAAGGTAGAATCCATACATTCCGAATCATTGTCGGTGGTGAAATCGATGCAGAGTACACTAAAGCCACAGATGGTGTCAGGATTGGAAAGCGTGCAGAAATCAGAGGACCTGTCGAATCCAAAGAAATTCTCATTCGGGAACGTGCAAGAACAGATTCACTATACGGGGATGACATTCGAATCGAAGAACGTTCACGAGTAGGCAGTCTTTACGGCCGCAAGATCTACATTGAACGTGATGTTATTGTAGAAGGTAAGACACTCTACACAGAAACCCTTGAATCAGAAAATGGTGTAGAATTCGGAGAAGAACCAAAGAAGGTAGACCAATTACCTCCTCCGGAAGAACTTGATTAAATCGTAATAATTGGGTCTTCACAATGAACTAGGAGAAATTGTTGGTCTTTAAATATCATAAGATGACCACAGTAATG
>JABCSP010000306.1 GCA_018238825.1 Candidatus Thorarchaeota archaeon
ATTTACAACGTGCTTTGCTCGTTGGAATCTTTGTAAGAAACCCTCCTTACGTTCTTGCATTAGATGAGCCAATCTATGGGCTCGATCCACGTGGTGCTTGGAATCTGAAAGCCTATTTGAAACAACTTCGGGATGAAGGTTCAGCTATATTGATTTCCACTCATATTTTAGAAGTGGCTACTGACCTGTGTGACAGATTCATTATCATGAATGAAAGCACGGTTGTTGGTAGAGGGACTTTAGAAGAATTACTCGCATCACAGGAGAATGCCACTAATCTGGAAGAGGTGTTTCTTAGTCTAACTGGTGGTATTCCACAATAGGTGAGTATGATGAGACCTACAACATCTCGACTTATTCGAAATGAAATTCGAATGTTGTATAATCAGTTCAAACAAGCAATTACAACACCATCCATGCTTCTCTTCTATGGTGTTACCATAGTAGGTGTTTTCTTTGTCAGTATGGTAATTTCCTCATTGCTCAATTTTGCACCATTGATATCGCAAATTGGATTGCAGATAGAGGATGTCATTGATCCCGGAATGTTCTATGCAGCTTTTGGAGTACTGAGCGCTTCTTCTATAGTCAGGGGGTATTTCGGACTTGGTCCGGCCGCGGTAATAACATCTGAAGATGAAAATCTATTACTTCCTGCACCGGTACGTCCTCACCAAATCTTTCTCAGTCGATATACCAGACGATTAATCAGAAAGATGGCCTTTGTGATGATTGGTCTTTTGGCTATTCTCCCACTCCTATCATCCGCCAATATGTTGTTCTTCTCAACCGCCTTTATTCTACTGTGTGTAATGATATTTTTTGAAACAAACTACTTACTAGGTTCAATGAGTTCTTACATTAGGTTATATTTTGAAAAACGATTCAAGAGTCCACTACGACATGCTATCGTCATTCTTCTTGGATTAGCATTTCTATTGCCTACTTATCCAGTGTTCACATCTAGTTTCACTGCAGCATTTGTCTTTCCATCTAATTCACTAGTTCTAGTGATTACTGAGATGACAGGTGTATTTTCAATGGGACTACCATTTTTACTTGGTGTGTTTCTACAATTCATGTCCTTCACAATATGCCTACTTCTAACAGCAAATATCTGTGGATATGATTACTACGAACTATTTTCGCATGCTAAAGGAAATGAACAAAATGAGGGACGATTCAGCAAGATTATTCATGGAGAAATTGATTTTTCAAACTCTAGATTCAGTGATCCAATCATATGGATAATGCTAAAGGACTTTTGGAGTCGCTTACGCTCGCCGCTTCAAATATGGAAGTATGTGTATGCAATCATTGGAACTGTTTTCGTTCTGTATCTAAATCTGACGCATCCTATTTGGTTCAGACCAATGATTGTTCCAACTGAATTATCATTTGCTATTGTTCCTGCCTTCATTCTTATGATGATTCTATTAGTTCAGTTGTCCAGTGTAACATCCCTGTTGAGTTTTGTCGATGAAAAAGAAAATGTTTACTTACTCAAAGCAAGTCCATTCAAATCCAAAGATATTGTCCTAGCAAAATTCCTTCTGAGTTTCATTGAAGTCACGATAGCCGCCATTCCTGCATGTGGATTTCTCATCTACATCTTGAGGATCGAAGGGTATCTTGCACTGATTACTCTAGCCGCTCCCCTCGTAATTCTATTCACAGCTTCAGGCGTTGCAATCGGTGCATATGTACCAGTCATAACCAATGACCCAAAAACACTGCCAGTTCCTCTTGCATTTTCATATCCAATTATCAATTTATCACTTGGAGCTGGTATGATATTGCTTGTAGCAATGTTTGCAGAAAGTACTTTGATCCTCTTCGTCCTCCCTGCGTATACTCTCGGATTATCTCTACTCTTTCTCGCCCTCTCAGTGCGTGCTATTAATGCTTACAAATAGTTCAACTACATTTTGCGAGTTAGTCTCAATGCATTTGCTATTACTGCGAAAGTCAAACCCATGTCTCCAATCCCAATTGCCATCCATAATGTCAAGAAGCCAAGTGCAGCTAAGATGCCTGTTACTGCTTTGACAATTAGTGAAGCTGCTACATTTTGACGAACCACCTTCATTGTCATTCTTGCTTTCAACACAAGTTCAGGAACTTTTGTCAAATCCTGTTTCATGAGAGCAATATCTGATGATTCTAGAGCAGAATCTGATGCAGCTGCGCCCATAGCAATACCCACATCTGCTTCTGCTAATGCTGGTGTATCATTAATTCCATCCCCAACAAAAAGCGTAACGCCTGATTTTTTCAATTCCTTTACAATCTCTAATTTTTCATGAGGTAAGAGTTCTGCTCGAAACTCATCAATGCCGATTTCTTCAGCAATCTCTTTAGCAACATTTTCGCTATCCCCAGTTAGCATTACAGTTCTAATGCCCATTTGCTTCAGTTGAGATATTGCCTGTTTGGTCTTCTCTCTCAGTGTGTCAGAGAGAATGATTGTGCCAAAGTGTTCATCTTCATGAGCAACATACACCATTGTTCCAACACCACAACTGTGATATGATGTTGATTGAAGAGGAACATCATGTTCTGAAAGAAGTCTACGATTTCCAACTAGATAGCTGGCTTCATTAATTAATCCCGTTACACCTCTACCTGGAACTGCGGTGAACTCAGAAGCTAAAGGTATGTCTAGATTCTCTTGATTTGAAGCAGAAACTAGAGCACGACCAATCGGGTGCTCAGACATAGTTTCTAATGAGGCTGCAACTGAAAGGATTTCACCCCTTGTGTGATTATTGTGAAGACAGACATCCTTAACTGAAAGCACTCCCTCAGTTAATGTTCCTGTCTTATCAAACGCAACAATTTCTGTCTTGCTTGCCATTTCAAGATGCACTGCACCCTTCACTAATACTCCAGTTCTAGCTGAACCAGCAATTGCAGAAACCATAGTAACTGGAATTGAAACTGCAAATGCACATGGACAACTCACTACTAGAAGCGTGAGAGCTCTGTAAGCTGCTTGAGCTATTGTCATGTTTAGTAGTAGTGAAACAACTCCAACGAGGATAGACATTATCAATACGATTGGAGTATAAATTCTTGAAAATCGAGCAATAGCTCTTTCAGTTGGAGCACGTTTATTCCTTGACTCTTCTACAAGTTGTATGATTTTTGAAAGAACAGTTTCATCCGATTCATTCGTCACTTCAACTTCTATGTAGCCCTCGTGATTTATCGTTCCAGCAAAGACCTGGTCTCCAGCAGATTTGGGCACTGGTAACGATTCACCTGTGATCGGTGCTTGATCTACTGTAGTTGCTCCCGTCACAATAGTACCGTCGAGACCTATTTTGGTTCCCGGTCGAATAATTAGAATATCACCAGTCTTGACATCAGTAGGAGCAATGCAAACCTCTGCCCCATTAATCTTAGCCAGTACTGAGGGGGGTTCTAATTCTATCAATGATTGAATCTCTTCCCTAACTCTATCTTCTGCTCTGTCCTCAAGTAGAATGGAAATGTAGAACAGAAACATAACTGCTGCACCCTCTGCAGGAGCTCCAATCAACATTGCTCCGATTGAAGCCGAAGCCATGAGAAAATG
>JABCSP010000307.1 GCA_018238825.1 Candidatus Thorarchaeota archaeon
ACTAACCGATTGATTGTTGACATTAATATTCAAGTTATTCAAGTTTAATCCAATCTTTTTGAAGCTCAAGCATCTCATCCAAAAAAGGATCAATAAGATGTTTCCGAGGGAAATTAGCATCAGCTTGAAGAATTACAAAGTCGATGTCAATTCCGTACTTCTCCTCAAATGGTGCAAATGCACGTTCTAGTACTACCTCTGCACCCTCATCCCCCCAGTTCATGAAACTGCTGTAAGTATAGACTACAAACTTAGGTTTCCAGAATGTCAGGAAGCCATAGGATGCTACAATAAGTATGACAATTATCGTTACAACGATAATCATTGTTTTGGGATTTCTTCGGACTGGGTATTCAGTCATTGTGAGGAGACCTCTGAATTGAGTTGATGCAAGCATTCTTATAACGATTATTATAACAGTGTTATAATAGAATGGGAGATTTCTATCATGCGACCGCCCTGTGAGATTGTGCAAAGAGACTTCCTCCGTGTTGTAAGGACATCCGTTGCCCACGCATTATCTGAAGATGGTTTATCCCAAATCGAGATTGCATCAAACATGAATATAACCCAAGCTGCGGTAAGTAAATACTTGAGTCAACCAGTGATCAAGACAAGGCTTGCAAGTGAGATTGAGATTTTAACCAACACGCTTACGGAGATAATTAGAAGTGGCGATACTAATACCAGTAAGTTAGTTAGGGAAATTTGTTCAACTTGCATGCGCTCTCGACTTGGGTCCACTCTATGTGAGATACATCAAGAAAAAGTACCATCACTTAAGGAAGTGAATTGCCAAGTCTGTGCTCAACTTCTTGGTGGGAGTGATGACGATCTATCAGAGCGAGCAGTTGTCATATCTGATATGGTAGATGCTCTTCGAATCATTGAAACCTCTGAGTCTTTTGTGGAAATCGTTCCTCAAGTCAGAGCAAATCTTGTCGCATGTAATAAAACTGCAAATTCGACAGAGGATGTAGCTGGAGTTCCTGGCCGCATTACAATAATTGATGGTCGTGCAAGAGCACTCGTAAGTCCTCAATTTGGTACTTCCCATCATACAGCTGAGCTTTTACTTGACGCCAAAGATACATGGACCAAAATTCGTTCTTGTCTGTGTGTTTCCGGAAGAGAAACAGTGGTGAAGTTTGCAAAGAAGATTGGATTCAAAGTAGTATCTCTACATGATCCTGAAAGTACTGCCAAAAAAATCATCAAAGCCCTCAAGAGCGTAGAAAAGATACCTGGAATGAGAACTACTTATCCTGCAATTCATATTCCTGGTGGCATTAGTGTTGAGCCTATACTATATCTGTTCGGTCCCAATGCTCGAGAATTGAGTGTGAGATGCGTGAATCTTAGTGAGTCACTCAAATGAATATAGCATGTCTTACAGTGTTTTATTTTCATCATCATTCTTAGAGAAATTATCAGGAGTGTCTAGTGATGGTTACCATACGTCAAGGTATGATGAAGGATTGCACCGATTTACTTGAAGTGTATCAAGGTACTCGATGGTTCTACAGAACAAGAGAGGGAGGATACACAACTGTTGAACAGATTAAGGAAGAGCATCGGGGGGCGGCCTTTGCACGTTGGGGTTGGTTAGTAGCTGAGGAAAAGGGTCGCGTTGTTGGAGAAATTGTCTTCCGAACTGAGAAGAATCCAATTGCAGGAAAGATTGGAATTATCCGGAATCTAGATATTGATGTTAGACAACAAAAGGAAACCATAGGAACCAAATTGACTCGAGCAGCTGAGGGTGCTCTGAAGAAAAAGAAAGTTGTTCGTGTAGTTGCTACGACTCCACCTGCTGCATACAACTATTGGATGAAGGTTAAGTATTTTGCACGGGGCTCTATTGCCAATCTCCGAATATCTCTAAATAAAGTGCCTGAGAAAAGGACTAACAAGGTAAAAACTATTAAAATTAAAGATCCTCAAAAATTACCTAAATCAATGAAATTCTCTAATATTGCATATCCTAGTGCTCTTGCTGAGTTGGCTGGAAATGTGATTGATGGTAGGTCTAAGGGAATTCTTCTTGAGTTTCAATCTGATGGTCGGGTTATTGGTGTAGGGGTTGTGGTTAGAAGAAATACAAAGACTGCTAGTTTTGTAGCTGATGTCACAAAGAAAGGAATAGGTTTTGCTGATATCGTAATTTCAAGAACTGCAAGATCTGCTATACCTTGGAAGGTGAAGTCTGTGGAAACAACAATCCCAAAGGACCAAGTTGATGTGTACACATCTTTTGCCAAGTGGTCCTTCGAGTTGTCAACGGATATACCCGTGACAAGATTATTGTGATTCTATTCAGAACTTGGGTCTTCAATTAAGAACGGTAGGGCCCAGTTTGTGAATACTAGGATGCCACCAATCGCCCAGATGCTAGCCATATTGATATGCCAGAGCATGAATGGAATTGTTGAGATTCCAAGTATTACGGATGCTCCAACAATTACTAGCGCAAATATTGTATCTACTAGTATCACGGTCTTGATCGGATATCCCTGTTTCTTTCGGTACAGTGGAATGATCAAAGCAAGTCCAGCCAAGATTCCAAGACTAATGATTTCTTCAAATCGCAGTGAAGCAAATCCAAAGAGTCGTTCAATTTCTGAACTATCTCCCTCGACTGTAGTCATTACAACTCTAACTGTATGTTCAGTTTTGCTGTATGCATCTGTATTGATGTAGAATGTGAAACTCCCAGAACTAACATCAACAGTGATATTTTCATAATCCGAAACTATCACATCATCTACATATATAGTCACAATAAGTTCATCCCAGTCTGAAGTAACATCAACAGTTAAAGCAGCTAATCCAATCACCACAGAATCAGTTGTGGCATATCGGATAGTTGGAGCTCCTTTGTTATCGATTACCAGGATCATTGAAGTTTCCCATTCATAACCAAAGCCATCACTAGCTACAATCATGATTTCATGGATACCTTCAGGATAGAGTGTAGTATTGAGATTGAAAGTATTTGTACCCGGATACACTGTGATATTTTGTAGATACGTCACAGCGGTTCCATTTATGAAGAATGATACTGTTGCATTGTCATAAGGCATTTCCACTCTCAGAGTGAACGCTTCATCACCAGAAATTTTGTCAAAGTTTGTTAGACCAGATATCCATACTCGAACATAATCGAGGAAAACGAGAGTAATCTCATTGGTAATAGTAGCATTTTCACCTGTGAAAGCAGTGATTCCAATGAGGTGGTTTCCATTCTCGTATCTGCTGGCATTGAATGTATAGTTGAATGCTCCAACACCGATAGCGGTGCGATTGAATTCTTCTGTGATTTCACCATCAACAGTTACGTTGAGATACAGTTCTGGATGTGTGGATGAAAAATTCAACCAAAGATCAACTAAACCTGTTACTGTTGAATCTGCAGTAGGGCCTAGAATGACAATGGTTGGTGCAAGATGATTGTTCACATCAAAGACAAGTGTATACACAGCTTGTGCTTCTTCTCCAGTAACATTGTAATAGAATAATAGAGTGAAGTTGAGTAAACCTTCTTCGAGTCCAGTTGT
>JABCSP010000308.1 GCA_018238825.1 Candidatus Thorarchaeota archaeon
TGTAAGAATTGCACAGCCACATGTCTTTCTGGATTGGACATTGCAGCAGTTGTAGAAGCTGCTCGTGCCGAGTTAGTCAAGAGAGGTCACGGGAATGCAATCTCAAAGGATATTGCCAAGAATCTACGTGAAACTCATAATCCCTTTGGAGAAGGCTCAGATGCCAGAGAACGTCTAAAAGAACTTGCGAGGACATGAAAATGCTAGTATATTTTGCTGGTTGCATGGCAACATACAGACTTCCCAGTATCGCAGAGGCTACAATTAACATCTTGAAACATGCTGATGTGGAATTCAAGATGCTCGGTGAGGAAGAATGGTGCTGTGGCAGCGTGACATTACGAACTGGTTTCATTGATGATGGAATAATTATGGCGCGACACAATGTCGATGCTCTGAAAGCTATTGGAGCAACACGCGTTGTTACTGCATGTGCTGGGTGTTTCAGAACTCTCTCAGTTGATTATCCAAAATTATTGGGTGAGGAACTACCTTTTGAGATAGTTCACTTTCCAATGCTCCTCAAAGAGCTGATAGACGCAGGCAAGATCAAGTTTCCTAGCGGCGAAGAAATTTCAGTGACTTATCATGATCCTTGTCATGTTGGTCGACATATGGGAATCTATGATGAGCCTCGTGAAGCGCTTGAGGCAATTCCTGGAGTGAAACTAGTCGAAATGTTCCATAATAAGGCCACAGCTTCATGTTGTGGCGCGGGCGGAGGTGTGCGTTCAACGAATCGTGAACTAGCTCGAGGTGCTGCTCAAATTCGTATCAAAGAAGCAGAAGAAACTGGTGCTTCTGTATTGACTACTGCCTGTCCGTTTTGTACATTCAACCTTCGAGAAGGGGTCAATAAATCATCGAGCAATCTTGAGATGCTCGATTTTCCAGAGTTTGTTGCAAAGATACTTGGACTATGAACTGAAGTTGTGAATAATATTGGTAAATATTAGAAGGAGTATTGAAACACTTCCCGCAAGTGGAATATCGTTATTGCTTCACATTGGCAATACCCCTGACTTACTAAGTCTGGGTCTTGGAGAGCCGAGTTTTAGGACTCCAAAGTACATTCTTGATTCGGCTATTGAATCAATAAAGGTTGGCGACACTCATTACACAGCTGATGAAGGATTGCTCTCTTTGAGAGAAACAATCGCAGAGAAAACTGCGCGAGATAATGGATTCCTACCAAACCCAGAAACAGAAGTAGTTGTAACATCTGGAACAAGTCCTGCCATTTACGGTGCTATTCAAGTTACTGTGGACCGGGGTGATGAAGTAATTATACCAACGCCAACATATTTCGCCTATGATTCGATGGTACGAATTGCCGAAGGTATTCCCGTACCCGTTGTGACCAGAGAGGAAAATAGGTTTTCGCCTGATCCTGATATGTTAGCAAATGCAATCACACCCAAGACCAAAATGATTCTTGTTTGTTCACCGAACAATCCAACTGGAGGTGTGTTGGATAAAGCGTGCTTAAAGGCTGTGGCTGATTTAGCTATTGACCATGACTTACTTGTATTATCAGACGAGCTTTATGAGAAGATAGTGTATGATGGTGTGAAGAATTACAGCCCTGCATCTATTGATGGGATGCAAGATCGTACATTGACAATCAATGGTCTATCAAAGAGTTATGCCATGACTGGATTCCGATTAGGTTGGCTTATAGCTTCTGAGGAACTAATCATGGCTTTTCATAAAACTCACAAATATAGCTCGATATGTGCACCAGTGGTTTCTCAAGCAGCTGCAATTACCGCCTTAGAAGGACCTCAAACTGCAATTGATGAAATGGTTTCCGAGTATGACCGACGAAGACGACTTCTTGTGGACCGAATAAATAGAGAGGTTCCTTTCATTAGTGCGAGAGAACCACAAGGGAGCTTTTTCCTATTAGCAAACGTCAAAGAGCTAGTTAAACATCGGTTGAATGCTATGATTTCATATCTGAAGAATGAAGCCAAACCTTTCCTAAGTTCACTACCCCCTGACCTCTTCACCATGAGCGATTTAGAACAATCAGGGTCTCTTGTTTCTATGTTATACTTGATTACTGCTGGAAAGGTGCTTACTGCTTCTGGTGCATTCTTTGGAATGGGTGGTGAAGGATACTTGCGTCTGTCATTTGCTCAGACTTATGATAACATCAATGCAGCAGTTGACAGTATGATTGATGCACTACGCAAGCTTGAATGATTGTGAACAAGCTAAGCGTTTTCAATATTTGAGTGGATACGTACCAAAGCGTTTAGCAGAATCAATCATGGCCTTAATGTTCTCATGGGGTGACGTAGGGGGCACATCACATCCGGGAGCTAACACGAAGGCACCATCCAAACCACCGTCTTTCATTGCTGCTTTGCTAGCATCTTCAACATCTTTGGGTGTCCCATTCATAATGATTCCAGCTGGGTCGATATTACCAATAAGCGCAGTTTTTCCTATCATGCTTCGTGCCTCCGCGAGATTTACAACCGAATCAACACTTAGACCATCCGTTCCTGTTTTGACCATATCATCAATGATTGGTATCGTGTTGCCACAGATATGAAATACTGCTTTCGCATTCTTCTTGTGAATCCAATCCACTAACTCCTTGTCAAGCTTCCAAAAGAACCGTCTATACATACGTGGTGAAATTAGATCTGGCGAGCCCGGTGAGGATGAAAAATCTATAATATCAACACCTAGATCAAGAATCGGTTCAATCGCATTCTTGAAAGATTGCATACTAAATGCAAATAGTCGGTCGACAAAATCTTGGTCTTCAA
This sequence comes from Candidatus Thorarchaeota archaeon, assembly GCA_018238825.1. Taxonomy (GTDB): domain Archaea; phylum Asgardarchaeota; class Thorarchaeia; order Thorarchaeales; family Thorarchaeaceae; genus SMTZ1-45. The sequence goes on from JABCSP010000308.1 coordinate 2,784, forward strand.
TCAGGCATTCCATAAGGAACTCTGTATCGACAATCCTTGACGCATTTGAAAGTGGTCCTGTGCACATGAACCATATACAGCGAGTTTCTGAGAATTCATCCACAAGTTGTTCTGTGTGCTCTATTGACGCCTGAATGGTTCTATCTTTTGTCGGGTCAAGGGCCTCAAGGTTATCAAGATCTGAAGGATTTGTTATTGCAGGTTCTTGAAGAAGCGGGAATCCCCTGGGAGGATATTTCCATGTCGTACCAAAATATGATGGAATTGCTGTGGAAGTGAGACCTGGTATAACCGCATCTGCTGTGAAGTCCTTGTCGAAGGCTTTCCAAGCACGAGTCATCATCTCCGCGTCATCATATACGGCAGATAGTTCCATTCCATAATGATTGAAAACCCACGCGGAAGAAACAACCGAAACGGGTACTCTCTCAGGAGTATTTCCTTCTAAAGCTGCCAAGATGAGTTCCTTTGATGACTGCATTCTTTAGACCTCCATCAACTTCAGAGCAACATCAACCGCTTCTTTAGCATCATCACCAAAACCATCCGCACCTATCTGTTTAGCATATTCTGCAGAAACAGGACCTCCCCCAACTATTATCTTAGCACTGATCCCATTGGATTTAGCTGCATCAATCACATCTTTCATTCCGAGCATTGAATTAGTCATTAACGCAGAGATAGCAATTATATCTGCATCATTTTCCTTTGCTGCTTCAATAAATAAATTGACAGGAACATCCTTACCTAGGTCGATTATTTTAAACCCAGCAG
>JABCSP010000309.1 GCA_018238825.1 Candidatus Thorarchaeota archaeon
TGTCCTAACAAAAAAGTCGCAAATTGTAAGGGCCCGTTGCCTAGCCCGGATAGGGCGCCAGCCTTCTATAGACAATCATGTCGTCTGAAGACAGTTGGAGTCCGTGTGTTCGAATCACACCGGGCCCGCCATTATTTATCAAAGGACAATGAGTTAAGGAACCAATCTGGAAGTTCCATGTCCAATGCTTCTGTGATGTCTTTGGTAGATTTGAGAGATTTTACAGCTTTTATTCGAGTAGCTCGTTTGCTACCAATTCCAGGAATGACTTTCCATTGAGAGAGTGATGCCTTTTGAGGTTTGAATGGAAAAGGTAGGACCGTGAGAGACCTTGGTCCATGGTCTACTACGAATACATCCTTTGGTATGTGTGTATCAGATCCTTTGGTCATATGACATAACAAGGGGTATGTCCCAAGTTGTCGGAGAAGGTGATTGTTACCATCTTCAGCATCAAGAAAAACCGATTGGATTATTGTACCTGGAGGGGCAACTCGTTTTATCATCTCAATATCTATGCGGTTACGAATCTCTTGCCTATGTTTGAAGAATTGATTTCTCTTGATTCCTTTTCCAGAGGTGGGTTCCAGATTAGTACCTTGCAATCCAATGACCTGCCGAACATTAATTCTGCGTACAATCAGTCCTTCGTCAAGAATCTGTTCGAGAAAGTTCATGTTGTGTTCCAGGGTTTTCTTAGATTCACCAGGTAGTCCATAGAGAAGATTGATTCCTGGTAGTAAATGCGGGAGACCTCGTGGTTCTCTCTTTCCACCCACGTCATTCAGAATTCTCACTGCCTCTATCATTTCGTCAACATCTCCCTTCAGATTGTTTCGACGAATAACTTCAGGGTCTGCAGATTCTACACCAAAGGCGGCAACATCACCTGGAGTATGATACTTTATGATAGACTTGGCAACTTTCTTAGATTCCTCCGGATGTCTGGCAATAGTTCCAGGATTCACATTATCGATATGGAGTACATCCAAATCAGGAGCAACTTGACGAATTTTCGAGAAGAGATTTTCAATAGCATCTACATTTGGAGTAGGAAACTCGTATTCGCCGATCTCTTGCGATCCATAGGTGAAAAGGTCTGCTTGATGTCCAAGACGAAAAGCACGAACCCCCAGATTGTAAAGGGATTCTATTTCACTAACAATGGCATCCGCAGCTCTCTGCTGAGGAATACCATACGAAGGCTCTACACAGAAAGAACATCCACCAGTAAGAAAACGTGGACATCCTCTATAGGTTTCAATCTCGCAGATAATGTGTTTGTTGGAAAAACCAGGGTACTGAGTTACAATTTGTGCACCTCTAGTAGTATAGGTTTCAATCTCAGATGCACTTTCTCTTGTCATTTCCAGATTTACTGATTCTAAGCCTATAGAGGGGTCAAAAGCCTGAGCAAGTACTACCTCGGGGTCTCCTTTGATAATGTAATCAAATGGTGGTGCAAGTACTTCTGAGCTGAGAGCTAGTTTACCTCCCTCTAAGCCACATCCAAAGCTAGCCCAAGGACCTACAAGAATCTTAGGAATGTCCTCCAACAGAGGGGATGAGAACAATGTTCTAGCCTCTCTAACTGAGATTGGAGTGCCGCCAATGTACTTGCCCGGAACTATCATGCCAGCAATAAGAATCAGAAGGTCCATTTTCGACCAGAGGTGTTGTGCTTTCTCAAAGCTGGTGCGTATCTGATCTATGGTCTGATAGTGAATCTGGGTGCGTGGAGAATGGGTCCAGATCGATCCTGCAACGTAGCGAGGGTAGATGCTCACGTAAGGTGGAACTCCAAGGACAGTGGGCTCATCAACATAACCATCAATTAATCCTACATGTTCCACTTGATTCATTCCGAACAAACTCCAGGTTTATTTCCATTCTTTGAAATTATCATAACCAGAGAAGGGAATATCTACATACCCTTCAGAGGATTCGTATGCTACTCTATCTCCCTTCTGAACATATCCAATATCTATCAAAGGAACTCGTTTTTTCTTTGCTATCTCAAGTGCTTCATCAAATTTGTTTTCGGGGATTGTCAAGACAAGATGGAATTCTTCACCGCCCTGCATCACGAATTTCATCTCATCTAACATGTGCGTTCTAGCAAACTCTTCAACCCCTCTAGCAGCAGGAAGGCGTTCTATCACGAAACTAACCTTGCTCTGTTTTGCTATGGTATTGAGTGTGATTCCAAGACCATCACTACTGTCCATCGAAGCTGTTACTGCACCTTTCTCAGCAAGTGCTGGAATAATATCCAAATTGATAACAGGTTTGTAGGCGGCTAGGAGTGCTTTCTTGTGAAGATCAGGTTCAGCTTCTCTATTACGGAGTAGCATTTCGAATGCAACTGATGTAAATCCAAAGTATCCTGTAACTGCAACTCTATCGCCTGGCTCTGCACCATTACGAGGAATGATTCCATCTGGAGAAGCTAAACCTAAACCAACACCAGTCAGAATAACATCTGATGCCATACCCAAATCACCTCCAATGAAAGGGATTCCTGCTTTGAGACCGTATTGAGAGAAACCGCGAATAAGCTCGTTTGCTTCATCTACCTCTAAATCCTCAGGGACACATAATGAGAGCATTGTGCTGAGTGGTTTCGCCCCCTTTGCAGCAAGGTCGCTCAATGTCATGACTGCAGTCTTGCGACCAACCTGTGCTGCGGTCATTCCAGAAAGCCAGTCTGTTTCACGAACAAATGTGTCAATATTAACAACTAAGTTTTGATCATCTGTTATTGGAAAATCTGATGCGTCATCATCAAAACCAAGTTTCGCACCTTTGATTGAATTGACATAATTGCTAATGCTTGCAAGGAATTTACGTTCGCCCATCTCGCCTGTTTTCATCAGAAAGTCCTCACTGTAAGATTCAGGGGACTCATGATAAAGTTTTATTAGAGAACTTCAAGGGTCACCGTTTAGAGATGCCTCGGTGGCTTAGCGGCTATAGCGTCTGCTTCGTAAGCAGAATGTCGCGGGTTTTTGGTTCATTTCGAACCAGAACGCGAATTCAATTCCCGCCCGGGGCTCCAACTTTTTTCGAGTCACTCCACTTCAAATTTAATGTGTTTACTAAATGAGTAACCATTCATAACTTGAATTCATGCTCATCATGCACAAATAATTCCCAGTATGCACAGATTGAAATAGACAGGAGATAAATGACTACTTAATTCGAGTACAAAATGGGGTTGACTTGGAAAAGGAGGAGGTAGATGCAAGTCATGCTAAGAGAAGTATGTGGAGGACATGTTGATTCTCTGATTCGTAGAAATGGTCAGATGATTGCTCTGGGATTACTAATTATTCTCTCAACCCCTGTTTTGGTTGATTCACAAACCCATGGACTCACCTGGGGTTTTACTCCGGGGGATAAATTCTACTTCAAAGAAACTCACATTTCTAACAGTTCTAATACAGTATATACGCTAAGTTTCGAGTATTATTTAATTGCAGAAGATTACCTAACGATTCAAGATCCCTTGACATTTTTCCCAATTGATAGAGAAGAAACATTC
>JABCSP010000310.1 GCA_018238825.1 Candidatus Thorarchaeota archaeon
GGAATCCCTATTAAGATAAACAAAGGGTGATTCCATACAAGCAACATTGGTATGCAAAGAAGTACTCCAACAAATGAGGCTGCAATATCAAGGTGTTTGAGCTTGCTTCCTGTGTCCTTCACTGCGTTTTCCGGTAATGTGACAAGGATTTGAAGAATCGACCAATCAGGATACGAACGTTTCCATAGAATAACTTTCTTTCTCTTCAAATACAAGGATCGGGCTAAAAGAATTATTGTTACAAAAGTTACCTCTATGCTGATGAAGATTAATGGCCAATATGTAAACCACAAGGGCGACCACATAGGACCTGACATAAATGTTAAGACAAAAACAATTCCCGCCCACATCACTGTGAGCGCGAATGATTTGAAGAAAAAGGTTGAATATCTAGTAGTAGGATCTACCCCGAGTTCCCTTGGTGAAGTTTTTTCAGGTTCCTGAATTTGCTGTTTTCTATCACCCTCACTAGTTTCTTTCAATATCTCAGCTGGGATATCATCCTCCGGGATGGTTTCTGGAAGCATTGAGTAACGGTATTCATCAGCTACTTCTCCGGGCGCTCCAAACTGAGCAACGACTCTCTTGGCTGATTCCATGGTGATCTCATTGTTTTCACCAAGGTCTCTTGCAGTTTCCAACATATATGTTTCAAGCTCAGTAATCACATCATCTGCAATAGACTCTGGTAGTTTTTCACGGATGAGTTCAAGATACTCGTTAATGATACTAACTGGACCATCACTCACTTTATTCCCGCCTCCGTAAAAAGCTGAGCCAGTTGATTGTTCATTCTTCGCCATGATTTAACCATCCTTCTTAGAATCCTACGTCCATCCCTAGTAACATAGTATAGACGTTTCCTCTTTCCCGTACCCGTAGACCAACGACCTTCCAGAATACCTCTTTTCTCTAGTCGACGGAGAAGGGGATAGGTAGTGCTAGGTTCAACCTGAAGACTTTCATATGACTCTTGATTTAGTTTCTTCATGATGTCATATCCGTATGACTCTCCATTCAAGATAATCGCCATAATGGCCATTGATAGAGCACCCCTCCGTATCTCAAGAGACCAATACTCGTACTCTATCTCTGGACCTGTCTTATCTTCAGTATTTACCATGGCTCCCCAACTCCGCCTGGGTGGTGTGGGCTAGTATGTGGTACGACATATATCGTACCACGATAGTATGTGGCACGATACAATATTTATAGCTTTCGTTATTGTTGCACTGACCCCAGACATCTTAATATGGAGTGATTGGTAATGGGCCCTAAGGTGCTTGAATGACAATCGTAGACCATATCGCTTCTCTGCTTGACCAAGCAGAGATCAAGTATGAACGTGAAGATGACGTCTTGATGATGAGATGGAAAACAGATCACTTTGATGATTTGAAAATCAAGATAGCCGCAAACAAGGATGAATCTTGGGCCTATATTGTTGCACCATTTACTAATTTCTACGAAGTCGAAGAAACCAAGAGAATGAAATTGGCATATGAAATGCTTAAGGAGTCTTGGAAAGCAAATGGTGTCAAATTTGCAATTGATGAAGATGATGATATTATTGTAATTGCTGAGACAAATGATACAGATCTCACAGGTGAAGAAATTAAGACACTTGTTAGCCATGTTGTTCATGCTTGCGACACACTCTGGGGTATCTATCCGGAGTAGTTCAAACGCAGTAGTGCTCGATAAATTCTCATCGGTACGACTATCATGTATTCGACACTTTGATAAGCTCTATACTTTTGGTTAGTATTGGTGCAGGCAATGAGTTCAGATACTACTACGACTCCATTTCCCCCGGAAAAGAAGGAGCGATTAGTAATTATCTTTCATCCAAAACGAGTTTCATTGATTTTCTTCTATGTTTTTAGTGTTGCACTGATTATTATGGGAGTGCTATTCATGAGTGCCTCCACCTTTGGTGCAATCCCTCCAACCTTCATTTCGTGGGCTTTAGGAAATGCCGCTATCCTTTTCGGAATACTTCTCTTTGCACGAACAGAAATGAAACGCACCTTTACATTGTATATCATAACCACTTGGAATGTACGAATACGAACGGGCGTATTTAGGCGTCAAACTATACGACTTTTCTATGATGAAATCTCGGAATGTCGAACATCAGCGCATCCTGAAGAGCAACGTGTTGGTATGGGTGATGTCGAGATCTGTTCTTCGAAAGCAAGTAATGAAGTAGTTCTGATCTTTGAAGAAGTCGAAAACCCCGAAGGTGTACGAGAGATTATCATGAAATTCATTGACACAATCCCTTATCCCCTACCTTGGAGTCATTTAGACCGCGATTAGTTGGTACTGGACAAATCTTTAAACATCAGAAACAGCAATAGCATCAGGGTTTATGCAATAATATCTCAGGAGAGGTGAATCGTGAGTAGATTCACGATAAGGTACATTGATAATGCTGGTGAGCGATATCAAGTGGAAAAAGATGCTCATCACACTGAACTCAATCTTTCGGATTTAGCCATTAAGTCATTAAGCCTTGAACCCATTGGTCAAAGTTCAAGATTAGAAAAAATCAATCTTGACTCAAATCTAATCTCTGAGCTTGATTTGACTCCGTTATCCTCATGTTCCAAGCTGAAGATATTCAGTATTACATCCAACGAACTTGAAAGCATAGATTTGGAACCACTGAGAAATTGCAGTAATCTGCAAGCTCTTGAACTATCTGATAATAATCTGAAATATATTGATTTAGCTCCTTTGAGAAATTGCAAGAATTTGCGATGGCTCTATATCGCTGACAATGACCTTGCGGAAATAGATTTAGAACCTCTTAATGGGCATTCAAAGATTCAATACCTTGTTCTTTCTGGAAATGAATTAGAAGAAATCGACCTCTCGCCCTTGAAAGAATCATGTGATTTACGATATCTTCATCTGAATGAGAATTCATTTTTTGAAATTGATATTTCTGTTCTATTTCATTGTGAAAACTTAGAATCTCTTGTAATCGATTCACAAGTTACACTCAGTGCAAATCATAAATTAAAACATCTTCCCGATTTTCCAAGACCCCTCAATGAAAAGCTGGAAGAGATGCAATGGTTACATGAAGCATGATTCAGTCTGAATCGGAGTTTAGCGCATGATATCCGGGTGATACTAGCCGTTCCCCGAAACCTAGACATTCCTGGACATCGAGTCCGGGATGATGTTCGGTTCCTGTTTCATCGAGGCTGCATTGCAAATCTCGGAAGATTTGCTGTGTCTTATTTCCTCTCCACAGGCGTTTAGAGTCTCCGGCAAACTGACGGCGACCAGATTCAGTGCAGCATTGAGATCCCTGTCGATCACTAGTCCACACTGTTCACAATGATACTCCCTCTCTGACAGAGAGAGTTCTTTCTTCCTGTGCCCACACTGTGAACACATCTTCGAGGATGGAAAGGTCCTTGAAACGATGACAAGCTCAGAACCGTACCACTGGCATTTATACTCCAGCTGTCGTCTAAACTCATAGAACCCCACATCTGCAATGACTCGCGCTAACCTT
>JABCSP010000311.1 GCA_018238825.1 Candidatus Thorarchaeota archaeon
GGGCATTGATGCATGCAAGCTTCGAGTTCTCCAAATTGGTCATATTTATACCCCTCTTTTCTCGGGATGGTCTTCATTCGCCCACACACGAATTCGTACTCAACATCCCTGTCAAGAAGCTCCTTGATGAGGTCCGATGCTTCTGAAATTGTAAATTCTGAAACCTCATACTTCCCAGCTTCCTTGAGATGAAGAGCTAATGCCTGTTGATCCATGTCGATGCAAACCTGTTGGTCAACATCATCTCGATATACTCTTCCTGTCGTTCAGTTATTGATGTCATGTTACTCCCTCTTTAAAAATTGAAGTGGGGAAGTTGATATATCTTGATTTTTGTCGGTATGAGTATGAAACGCATTGACATGAAATGTTTGAATTGTGGTGGAGATGATTTTGAGAGGGTAGACCGAGATGGAATTTTCACATTGCCCTACTCATACAATGCATATGATATCGAGGTTCCTAGATACTTCTATGCTTGCTTAGGGTGTGGACTTGTTCATCAAGTTCTTGACCTTGAAGCTCGCCAAGAAGAACTTCTGAGTGTGTTTGCTGACAATGTTGGTGCTTACATGGCAACGAAGTTTGTTAGAGAGGGAGTTATTCATTTCTGTATTGAGTGGTGTGAATAAGAGGTTGTCTTGATAACAATACTGATGATTCAGGTCAGTATGTTGTAGAAGTACAATCCAAACAGTGCAAGTGCTATCCCCACAAGCAATGTAGCATTTCCAACCAAACACTGCCTTGCATGTTTCTTACCTATCTTGATTGGACCAAGTGGTTTTAGACCAGTAGGTGCCTTCTGATTAGGATCAACTGCAGTCCAAAGAATCTCTAGAGGATTAGCATCACTTGGAAAAATGTCAAGATAGAGATGAGATGCATATCCCAACAAGAACAGTCCAGTGATATAGAACTCAATTTCTGCACCAAGACTGAGATCAACAGTGATAATTGAGGAGCCTGCTGTAAGGAATCTTGCAGCAACATTCACCAAAGTAGTAAGGAGTATTAATAGTGGGAGAATTGCAGAGTGAAATACAATGTTTCGATGGCGTGAAATGCCAAGGAAGGGAATATCCCAATCGGGCATAAGTGCGCCAGCAACCATAATTATTGCTCCAATGAATATCGATATGTTTCCAATGATGGGAATTCCGGTGTAAAACTGGTAGACGAGTGTCCCCATCAAGGAACCAATGCAGAATGCTACAAAGAACATGGCACTAATTGCACTCCGATTACTCGTGGTCCGTGCAATCATATTTTTGTTAGGAGCCTTGTAATAGAGAATTGGGACAGCTACAAAACTTAGGGCAAACCCACCAATTACATAAAATGAAAGTAGATCATATAGCGTCCCCAAATCAGATTGCCAAACACTGAATGTGTAAAGCAATGAGTAGAGACCTACAAACAACGCAAATGCAAATACCATATGTGATAGACGATTCATTCTCCAAACTCCTATTCAGATTACTCCAGAATTTGAACTTATTTCTTTCGCCCCATAAGACCTGGAAAGAAGTATTGCGTACTTTTTGAATAACTTCGTTGTTCTTTTGCAACACCGTTGTTAATCAATAAGCTTAGAGCATTACGGACCCGTTCCTCGGTCCATCCAAGACCAATGACTGCCTCCTCCAACGAGAGCTTCCCATCATTTTGAGCTGCAAGATCGAGAATTAATTGAGGGTCATTCGTTAGTGCGACTGGAACGAATTCTACAAGCATTGTGCCACTCTCAAGAGGATAAAGTCCCTGAATGAGACCTTCTTTGGACATGTTGTTGATTATATCTTCAATCTCATCAGATCCAGTGCTCCATCCAAGATCATCGAGGCGAACTAAGAGCTCAGAGAAGAGCATTATGCCACCAGATTTCTTGGATTCCTCTGCCATCCGGAGAATGTCTCGTTGTAAACCATCAATGCGGTCATCTCTCTTGAGAAGCCTCTTCACCATTCCCGTTTTCTTCTTCGCTTCGGAAATCCAAGCCTCAGGTTCATAACCCAATTCAGATAATAATTCTATCAGTGCATTTCGATATGCGGGAATCCTTAGGAGTGTACTTCCCTGGCTTTCAAATGCCTCCCTTAGCCGTTCACGTATCATGTCAAGACGGCGAGCTCTTTCAACCAGTTCATCTAATCGGAGAACAAGTTGTTCATCGTGAGAAAGAGGAACCAGTACTATTGGAATTACTACATCATCTGTTGAAGTGAGTGAAAACTCAACAGGTGTTTCTATGTAACCTGCAGCTCGAACTACACCCTCATAGTGGCTTCGCGGTAGACCAATCATAACAACTCCGGATGCATCAGACTCAAGAGTCAATACGCCAAGCTCTAGCTCAGCGCCTGCTACTGGTTTTCCAGCTTCATTATGGATGTGAAACTTAACATTGCAAAGAGAATCATCTGAAATGACAGGAGTTATCATTCGACGTTTACGCTTACGTATCTTTGTTTCTGGAATTGCTAATAGAAGGTTTTCGAGCTCTTGTACAAGAGTCCGTTTAATAAGAGCATCTCCAAGAAGAGCATTCGCGCCACTCCGGACAAGTTCTCTTGCTTTTATATTAGCGAGTAAATTGTGGTCTTGTGAAGCGTCTCGGATGAATTTTCTTAATGTTACATCATTACTTGTTCGATCTTCAATTAGAGAAGACAATGCATCAATGGAGCGAGAGGGAGACTCGAACAAATCTACAAAGTCGCGTCTCCTACTTACACGTTCTCCATTTGTATGAAGATGAGATAATGGATAAACTTCAATGTGCAGTTGGTCTTTTTTCGAGAAACCAACAATGAAGAAAGGTATCAAGATTACTGACTTCTCTGTGTCTTTCTCATCAAGTCTAACTGGGATTAGCATATCCGTAAGAGCGTTATGTTGGTTTCTGATCTGTGTTATAACAGTCTTTGATTCTGCTGCTAGTTCGTCACGGCCAACTAAGAGATCCTGAGATGTATCTGCCAAATTGGAAACTATCCCGGATTGGCGCTTTTGGTCGCGTGTGAGAGCAGACTTGCGAGCAGCAATAAGTTTGTCAAGTTCCTTTAATTTGGAACTCTTTTCAGGAGCCTTACCCGCAGAAATCTTGACTCTCTCTGATTCGAAATCTTCAATCTGTTTCTCGAGAGATTCAACACGCAAATCTAGTCTGGACAGAACTGGAGTCGCCTTAGCTTTTTGAGTTCCTACAAGGGCTTCAATCTTAGGTTGAATGTTCTCTACAAGTTCAATGAACTCTTCTTCAATTGTGCTCAGAGTAACTGATGTATCTTGAAGAATCTTGATGGATCTATCAAACTCAGACTTGTTTATCACTCCTGTTAGCACAATAGAGAATTCTTCGAATGTTGCACTTGAAGGTCGGTCTAGGAGTCGTACAACACCACGAGCGGTTAGTCCTGCAAATAATCCAACAATGGTTTTTGAAGGAGAATCGAGGACCTTCTTAATCTCATCGCGAGTTCCATTTAGGCACTTCAAGAAATCCTCAGGGGAATCTGCGTT
>JABCSP010000312.1 GCA_018238825.1 Candidatus Thorarchaeota archaeon
ATACAGAATCATATGCTGCGGTTTCACCAAGTATCTCTGTAACATTAGCTCCTGGGTTCAACTCGAGTCGCACATCAGCTCCAACGTCAAACATTGCAGTTCTCTCAGTATAATCATATTGTGTGAATAAACTACCAGTTGCGAATATTCCGTATGAAACAATAAGAGCTATGATGAAAACAAGAGTTGATGTACGGGCTGGATGACGTTTGATATTTCTTGTAGCTAGTTTGCCAAAGGCACCGAAGTACCGACGACCAGCAGTCATAACAGCTTCTTGGAATTTATGTGATCCACGAATGAAAACTTTTGTTGCACCATATAGGAAGAGGAGTGGCCCAATTATGTTAAGGACACCGTCAACGGCTAGCCACGCAACAATAATTATAGAAATGAAAAAGTTTCCAAGTCCGATACTTCCCATCAAGCCATTCATATCTACACCCAAAATCCAAACAATCATCTTGTATGATCCCAAAATCAAAGAAACTGTTGGAAGTAATTTTTTGTAATCGGCAGTTTCTTCAACAAAGACGTATTGTTTTAATGCATCAATTATCTCTAATTTTGAGGCACGCCCTGCTGGTCTCCAGACTGAAAGTAGACCAAGGAACATTCCCAGTATTATTGCTAAAATGACTGACACATAATTGCTCGTTATTCCTTGAATGACATTTACATTCGTGACGCCAAGTACGTAGTAAGCTGAAAACGTACCTAAGAAGATTGAAACTCCACCGGCAATAGCCCCAATCAATGCACCCTCAACTAAGAACATTCTCTTAATGGTCCCGCGTTCGAAACCTTTCGTTAATAGTAGGCCGATCTCTCTTCGTCTGAAATTATATCCTACATCACTTACCATAGTTCCTGTGAAGTAAGAAAGAAGGAAGATTGGAAGGGACAATGTAAGAAATTGAATACTCATTAGTAATTGAGTTATCTGATAAAACATCAGTGGAAATTGTAATGTAGAGGACACGCGTGTATCATAAGCTGTCGCTCTTGAACTTACCACATTTCCTATAGCTGTGATACGGTCAGTTGACGCACTAACATCATAAGGATCGAGTATACTCGCCCGGTCAATTTGGAGATGGATTCGATTTCGGATTTGTATAGTTGAGTGCGAATCTACTTCAGCGGCTTCTTCAAGTATCGACTTGAAGGACAAGTCCCAATCTGCAATCATGTAATTATATGATGCATCCAGTGTGAAACCCCTTGCTCCACCACCCAAGCCCATTAGCATTGCAAACATTCCGCTGTTAGCATCGAGCAGAGCATTTTGATTCCTATCTGGTACATCTACATAACCAACAACTGTAAAATTCCTATAAATTATGTAGGGAGGGAGAAATCCTCTTGAAACACCAATTGCTATTTCAACTTCTTGTCCCAATTGAAACATCGATTCATTTGTTGAACCTCGAACAATATAGGTTTCATTCGCACCCAAAGTAAGACTACCTGAAATAACTTGAATTCCAGACATAAGAGGTGACGAAGAATCTATCCCCGCGAGGGTCATATTTACCCCGGTATTATTAAATTCAAATTCTATTATTGACGAATGAGTGCTATCAATAATTCCATCAATATCCCGGAGCTCATTTTCTAAATCATCAATATCAGCTATTGTCCAGTTGTACCCTGTGGAGTCGACATTGAAATCATAAAGAATATCTTCAACACTAGCATCAAGTGCATCTCGAGACAAAATGTCTGCTGCAACATTGGTGGCTGCAAAGAAAGATGTAGCTAAGAGAACGCCAATAGTAAGCGCAATAAATAAGCGGTAGCTGCGAATCACTCTTTTGAAGGCATACTTGAACATACTATCTGAGACCTCATTCAGTACAAATTCTGAAGCTAATATAAAGGTGTCGAAACCCCCCAAACGTTTGATGTTTGTTATTTATTAATAATGAGATTATATATGATTTACGCTAATTTTGAGAGATGTCAAACGTTTGGGTTATCGGGTCATTTTGTATGTGTAAAAAATAGATTCGAGATAATATTCACCAAATTGTTATCTCCATGCACTCATTGCATTTTATGCATATAAGACGGATGAACCAATCATACATCAAGACCGAGGATTCTGCATCATCCAAGCTCAGCCTGCATCTTATCGGACTCAACCTGTTTTTTATCATAGAACATTGCAGCCATTAGCACAATCACTAATAAAACGCAACTCGTAGAAACCACAATTGGTAGAGTCAACGTTGGATCAACAGTAGACTCTGCTTCCGCGTCTATAATGATTGTCACAATCCGACCATCACGAGTATTGTTATTCAAATCCATAGCACTCACGTACATACGAAACTCACCTGGATTTGGAAACGCATCTACTGAAGCTTCATAGAAAGATCCATTGAAAGTCATGAGGTCATTTACAGTAACATTTGGTCCTGAGATGTTGATTGTAACATTCAGAATCCCAACACCGCCGATATTATCTGTTACATTAGCCCAGACTGAGACGGCTTCACTCTCGTTTGGTCTACCTGTATAATCCCAGTCCCAAATATTTGGATTTGTTGTATCTTGACTAATATGAAAATTACCAGCAGATGCAAAGGAAATAAACAGAGTTCCAGTAAGCAGGATTGCAAGAAGAGCTACAACAATACCTGTTGGGGTTCTAAGGCGGACCATAGTAATCACTACATCCCTCTCATTTTACTTAATTAGCTCGCTCATTCGCGCAGTAATTGCTAGTAATGATACATTTTGAGGCGCCTACGATTTATGCCCATACTAAACTCTTAAAAAAACTGAAAAAATTGTGCTACTAGTGGATACAACTATGAACTATAACGCAAAAAATGCAGCTATCGCCATTCTTGCCATCGGTTTGGTTTCAGTATCGCTTTTCACTGCGAGTATCCTACTCCCAAAAAGTTTCACTGATCCCTTATCAAGCCAAGAAGTTGAAGATCTGGTATTTAATCGCGAAGAGGAAAAATTAGCTCGCGATGTCTATCTAACTTTGTATGCCACTTGGAATCATAATGTGTTCAACAATATTGCCCCGAGTGAACAGATCCACATGGATTCAATTTTGGGCTTACTAAACCAATACGGCATCGAGGATCCTGTTCCTGAAGACACCGTCGGTGTGTATAATAATTCGATATTGATGGATTTGTATACTTATTTAGTTGCCCAAGGTCAACTATCGTTAGTGGATGCCTTGGAAGTCGGTGGCTATATTGAAGAAATGGATATTCTAGACTTGCTGAGATTTATTGCCAACAGTGATCATCCCGATGTAATAACGGTCTATGAGAGATTGATGATGGGGTCGCGTAACCACCTCAGAGCTTTTGTAGGGGCTTTATCTGATGAGGGAGTCACGTACGTGCCCGTATTAATGGATGAAGCCGATTACCAAGCCATTATTACCACACCTATTGAAGGCGGTCCATAATCAACTTTCTTGTACACTTTGTAATGACTACTGCTACCAACTCTGGGTATCATATCTATCTCTAAGTAGGTCTCGAAA
>JABCSP010000313.1 GCA_018238825.1 Candidatus Thorarchaeota archaeon
ATGTTTGACTGTTGTCCGGTTTCACCATTGATCTGGAGTGACACCACTTGTCAGAATCTCATTGATTGTGCCAAGGCTGGAATTCCAGCTCAAATCGTACCTGCACCACTTATGGGTGCAACGAGTCCAACCACCATTGCCGGAACCATTCTACAATCAAATGTGGAAATTGTAAGTGGGATTGTAATCTCACAACTCGTGAATCCAGGGTCTCCTTTGGTCTATGGCGGCGCAATTGGAGCGTTAGACATGAGGTATGGAACTCCTCGGTTCAATTCTGTAGAATCTGTTATGGCGGCATGCATGTCAAACGAGATTGGAAAATTCTACGGATTACCTACACATGCATACCTTGGAACTTCAGAATCAAAAACTGAAGATTCACAAAGTGGCTACGAAACGGGCTTAGGTGTGATTATGGGGGTTCTCTCGGGAATCAATGTTATCTCAGGACCTGGTATGCTAGCTCAATTAAATTGTCATTCTTTAGAGAAATTGGTTATTGATAACGAGTACTGTGGGTCTGCTCTGAAGTTAAAACGAGAATCGCAAAACTTGTTGATTGATGATGTTAGTGAAGTGATTAGCAGCGTCGGTCCGGGAGGTGAGTATCTTAAGAATATACACACTCTGAAGAATTATAGAAAAGAACATCTTTTCCCATCTGACATAATCTGCAGATTGAATACAAATTCTTGGAAAGATGAGGGTGCGAAGACGACTTTTGAACGAGCAACTTCAATAGTGGACAAATTCCTTTCTGAGGAACCGGTTGCAGCTCTTCCAAAATCTATTATAGGTGAACTTGATACAATTCTCAAATATCATTAATGGAAACATTAAAGGAATAATGATGCAGTATCTAACAATGTAAAATATTCAGTCCAAAAAGAAATAGAAGGGATTTATTGAATGCATTTCGAAATCAGAAACAACGTATTTTGGGTAGGTAAGATCGACTGGGAATTGCGAAAGTTTCATGGAGAGGAATATTCTACTCATAGAGGCTCAACCTATAATTCCTATTTGGTCAAAGATGAGAAGACAGCTTTGATTGATACGGTTTGGACACCTTTTGCTAAGGAGTTTGTTGATGGGCTTTCTGATGTTATTCCACTGGATGAAATTGATTACATAATTATTAATCACTCCGAGCCAGATCATAGCGGTGCATTGCCACTGCTAATGGAAGCTATTCCGGACACACCAATCTATTGCACAGCGCAAGCAAAGAAAATTCTCAAGGGTTACTACCATAAGGACTGGGACTTTCATTTAGTCAAAACTGGCGATAAGCTAAGTCTTGGTTCGCGAGAGTTTGTTTTTGTGAGTGCGCCTATGCTCCATTGGCCTGACAGCATGTTTTGTTATTTGACTGGTGAAAACATCCTTTTCTCTAACGATGCTTTCGGTCAGCACTTCGCCTCGGAAGCAATGTATAATGATCTGGTTGACCAATGTGAGCTTAATGAAGAATGTATCAAATACTATGCCAATATTCTAACGCCTTTCAGTAAACAAGTGATTAAGAAAATCGAGGAGGTTGTTGGATTCAAGCTTCCTGTAGATTATATTTGTACTAGTCATGGTATAATATGGCGCGACGATCCATTACAAATCGTCAATAAATACGTCGAGTGGGCAGGAGACTATCAGGAGAATCAAATCACAATCATCTATGATTCTATGTGGAATAGCACTAGAAGAATGGCTGAAGGAATAGCTGAAGGGATTCGGGCCGAAGATGAAACGATAGTTGTCAAATTATTCAACTCGGCCAGATATGACAAAAATGATATCATCACGGAGGTCTTTAAGTCTAAAGCCATTCTTGTCGGCTCATCGACAATTGGAAACGGTATACTATCCTCAGTAGCGGGAATTCTTGAGGAGATTCGCGGTCTTCGTTTCAAAGGAAAAGCTGCTTCAGCGTTTGGCTCGTATGGCTGGTCTGGAGAAAGCTCGAAGATGATCAATGAACTGCTTGAGGAAGGCGGTTTCAAAATTGTTAGTGAAGGAATCCGCGAGCTTTGGAATCCTGATAAAGACGCCTTTGAAAGATGCATTGAGTTTGGCAAGGAATTTGTTAAGAATCTTTGATAGAAGTACACCCTCGATTAGTGGAAATTTGTGTGAATGTTTCGAGAAACTATGCACAGATTGCAAGAAATGCTATTGTGACAAATGTGTAATTTGGCATTTAGCTGATGAATACCCCTTGTTGAACTACAATAGTTTATCCAGAATCACAGTAACATCTTCAACGAATTTTGGACAGTTACTGAAGGCGCCAGTTTCGAATGCCTGTTTTATATTCTCTTCTGTGATTAGATCATGTTTGATTAACTCTCTACAGAGAATTGACCCATTGATGGATTTGAATTCATCAAGAATCTGCACTCCAATTTCATTAGCTTTGTTGACATCGTAGTATTTTAGACCGATAGCCATCAGAGCTCCATTAAGTGCGCCACAAATGTTACCCGTTCCAGCAACCCCACCACTGAATGCAGCAGCTATTTTCATGCATGTATCAAAGTCAATTTTTCCTAAACCCAGTTGTTCACCGTACGCAGCAAATATTGCTTGGGCACATTGTGCTTTTTGTTCCTGAAAAATTCTCTTTGCTGTATCCGCAGGATTAGCAGAATTAGATGGCATAGTTTTCACCCAAGTTTTTTATTTACAATCTTCTCTTTTATCGTTGGTGTTCATCACGCTAACATCTTCGCTAAAGTTCTTGATGCAGAAATCAAAACACCACCGCAATTAATTCCTGAAGAGGTTCAAGAGTACGACCTAAAGTGCTATGATGGGGAAATACAAAGTCGATAAAGATCATTTGACCCTTAGACGTAAATTGCAATCAAAAGGTTACACGATAATTGATGAATTTGCTTGCAAAGATTTCAACACAAATAGTTTCTTGAGTAAATAGCTCTGACAGAAGATATTCAAAACTCGGATATTTTATTAGACACGGTATTCAATATCGTCGAACTCATAACCATGTTGTGAGCGGAGGATAATAACAAATGACAAACAGACCACTTGGAGTAACTGTTCTCGCACTTCTGCAGCTACTTGGAGCTTTAGCTCTTTTTATTATAGGTGCTCTTGCAATGATTGTTGTCTTACTAGCACCATCATTAGCCCTACTGCTATTAGCAGCGATTCCATTGACCTTAGGAATCATTGGGTTTATTCTATTTAAAGGACTTTGGAATTTGAAGAGCTGGGCTTGGATATGGACCATAGTCGTTAACCTTCTGACTATTATAACTTCACTCAATAACATATCGGCTAACATAATATCGATAGCCATCAGCTTAATCATTGTCATCTATCTGTTCTCACCTGGCATTAAATCCCATTTTAGGTGAACATTGAAGCCTTCATGAAGATTTAGGAGTTCTGAACACATTGGTTGTTCGGAACTACCTACTCTTTATTATAGAACCGAAATCCGTAAGACAAATGGAATTTACAGCTAAGTCAATTTGGCATGGGCTTCATCTAGG
>JABCSP010000314.1 GCA_018238825.1 Candidatus Thorarchaeota archaeon
AATCCCCCTGCGGTTTCCACACTGGCATCCAAGCTTGCGGAGAAGATTCCTGGTTTCAAGGAAAAATATGAACAGAGCGGAGGAATTCCTCTAACGGTTGATGAAACTTATTCTCTTCTAACTGGTCTAATCGACCAGGGATTCCTGAAAGTTGAGTGGAAGGATTTACCACCTCCACCTAAGGTTTCAAGTGACTTGGTTCTGGAGGTAGATGATGTCACCTTTGTTTATCCTGCAAGGGTACCTGTAACTGCGCTCAAGAACATAAATCTGAATATCCATCGCGGAGAATTTATAGCAATAATCGGACAAAACGGTAGTGGCAAGACAACACTTGTCAAGCATTTCTTAGGGCTCTTAGAAGCCACTGAAGGAGTTGTGCGAGTGGAAGGTGAGGATGTATCAGAGCTCACCACTGGTAGTATTGCTAAGAGTGTATCTCTCATTCTCCAGAATCCTGATTATCAATTGTTTAGCATAAGTGTTCAAAAGGAAATTGAGTTTGGATTGAGGAACCTTGGACTTCCAGAGGATGAAATCAAGAAACGTGTCGATACGGCATTGGACGAAGTTGATTTGGAAGATGTACGGGACATATTCCCATTTAGACTCAGTTTTGGAGACCGAAGAAAGGTTGCTGCCGCAGCTGGAATAGCTATGGATCCTGACATATTCATTCTGGACGAGCCAACTACCGCACAGGATTATAGAGGTCGTCATGTCCTATGTCAAATTGCATCTAGAATGCGCGACCAAGGCAAGACTGTGGTAATGATTTCTCATGATATGGACTTGGTTGCACAGTATGCGGATAGATTAGTCATTATGACAGATGCTGAAATTGTTGCTGATGGACCTAAGAGAGAAATATTTGAGATGCATGATATAATGGAAAAAGCATTTCTAAAAAACCCACAGATAGTCCAACTATCTCAAAAAATGAGGAATTATGGAATACGTGAAACCCTTGTGACTGTCGAAGAGCTGGTTGATTGTTTTGAACAAGGAGGTGCTTGAAAGTGGCTTTTGAGTACGTAAAGAAGGATACAATCCTAGATAGAATGAATCCACTGGTGAAATTACTCTACATGTCTCTTGCTTTGCTTCTAGTGGTCCAATGTACATCCATATCACATATAAGCATCCTTTTGATTTGGATACTTTTTGCTACCCTCTGGTGGAAGGTAGGGCAAGTTGAACTAAATAGCCTTGGTTTTCTTCTGAAGCTTCTCAGCTTCTTGTTTGTCTTTTTATTTCTCGTACAGGGATTGACTTACAGGTTTGGCGATCCAACTGTTTTCATCAAATTATTCGATCTTCCTGTAGTTGGTAATAACTACGGTGAAATAACAGTTGGCGGTTTGATGTACGGTTTTCTTATTATGCTCAGAGTAATTTCTGTTGTGATGGTGGTCCCCATATTTACGATGACCTCGCCGATGAATAAGATTAGTGGCTCTCTTGCAAAAATGAAGGTTCCACAGAAAATCATCTTCATGTTCATAACTGCAATGAGGTTTGTGCCACTTGTTCAAGAGAGCATGGACAACATAATTGAGGCTCAGAAAACACGCGGGTTCGATATTGATGCAGCAAACATGTTCCAGAAACTGAGACGTGCTTATGTACCAATCATTACACCCCTTCTTCTCTTGATGTTCAGAAGAGCAATGGACTTGGAAGTAGCAATCAACGCACGCGCTTTTGGGGCAAAGGAAGATCGAACTGAAATTGATGACAACTCGTTTAAAGCTCGAGATTATATTGCTATTTTCCTCATAGTAGCTCTATTTGCAGTTGAGATGTATCTCCTTTATTTTGATCCGACTAGCATCACATGGGTATACCTAACTCTGTTTGTCACTACATTTACTGCAGTAGTTGGTAATTTCTTAGTTTCAACTGGTGTCGTTTTTGTCGTTCAGCAGTTGAATCAGTTTATCCTATCAATTCCTGTTTTGAACATGATTGGAGGATTCTTTGATCAGAATATTCTATTGGGATACGGTGGAATTGTTGCAGTCCTCTTGATACTATGGATTATCTACAAACTAGTCCGTCGTAGAATGACGATGAAAACGAAGAAGCGCACTAAAGCATAGAGGAGCACTCCAACCTTGTCAAAAATAGTAGAACAGATGAAATCAATTGTTGGTGAGAAAAACGTCATCACGAGCAAGGTCGATCGCATGGCCTACTCTAGAGACTTGACACCTTACTTGGCAGTCCCTGAGATGGTCATTTTTGTGGAGGACACAAATCAGGTAGTCAAAATCCTTGGTGTTGCCTCAAGCAATGACATTCCTATCACTCCTAGAGGTGGAGGAGCTTCCTTTCAAGGTTCTTCATTACCTGTGAGAGGGGGTATAATACTAGATCTTAGTCGTATGAACAAGATACTCGAGATAAGTAAGGATGATCTCGTTGCCATTGTTCAACCAGGTGTTAGGTATGAAACCTTTCAACATGAGCTTGAACGACACGGATTATCTTTTCCACACGATGTTGGCAGCCACGATGCTGCAACATTAGGAGGGATTCTTGCTTCTGATTCAAACGGTCATCATGCGTATAGGCATGGTAGAGTAGGGTCCTGGATTCAAGGG
Source organism: Candidatus Thorarchaeota archaeon (assembly GCA_018238825.1). Taxonomy (GTDB): domain Archaea; phylum Asgardarchaeota; class Thorarchaeia; order Thorarchaeales; family Thorarchaeaceae; genus SMTZ1-45. Next base: position 2,607 of record JABCSP010000314.1, read on the forward strand.
ATGGAGGTTGTTCTCTTAGATGGTACAGTTCTTGAGCTTGGAACGAGAGCTCCACGATACAACATGGGATACAACCTTTCTGCTTTATTTGCGGGCTCACAAGGAACATTAGGTATCATCACCAAGGCAATCCTTAGAATTGTGCCAAAGATGCCAGTTTCCGCAACAATCGGTGGGTTCTTCCAGAATCTCGACGATTTAATGGCAGCATCTCATGCCATCACAATGTCTGGTGTGGATGCAGGCACACTAGAAGCCACTGACGGTTACACAGTCAATACAATTAGTGACGTAATGAATCTGGGATTTCCCAAATGCGAAGGTAATTTCGAGGCGATCTTGAAGGATTCAACGAGGAGAATCTGCAACATAAGCTCAGCATCATGAAGAAGATTCTGGAAGATCATGGCGGCGAAAATGTAATCATCGCGCGAGATGAAAAAATGAATAAGATTCTCTGGGCACCGCGTATGGAAATTGATGTTGCTATTGTGGATGTGCACCCCGGTTATCGGGAATTTGGGTTTGCTGCTGCTGACCCTTGCGTTCCTCTAACTAAAATGGCTGATGCAATGAGAAATATCGGCCAGATAATTCGGTCACATGGTATCTTAGCTGCTGTTTTCTGTCATACCGGAATTGGTATTATTCACCCTGCAGTTCTAATGGACCCGAACAATAGCGAACACTGGAATGGCATGAAACTAGCTGAGAAAGAGATCCTTGAATATGTTATTTCCATTGGGGGTATAATCTCCGCAGAACACGGGTTTGGTTATGTGAAGAATAATTTTGTTCGAAAAGCCGTTGGTGATACAAAGCTGAATGATGCTGGTGGTGTTGTGTCTATAACAAGAGCTTTACTCCCAGCCAGAGAGGTTGCTCCTTCTGGCAAAGTGCGAGT
>JABCSP010000030.1 GCA_018238825.1 Candidatus Thorarchaeota archaeon
ATAGGCATATGCTTTGCAATTTTGTAGCACCTTACAACCAATAATCGTTACGGACACTAAGAAGAACGGAGCGATTAGAAGTACTAACATATTCAAGAAGTCAAACATTTCAGTTTCTATAACTGACGAGGAGAGCACAGTTAGTATTGAAACTCCAACAATATAACTGCATAATGAACCAATGAACAATGCAACTCGATTAGTAGACATTTGTTCATTCTCAAAATAATCAATGAACAATAGAAACATGCCTGCAGATGAAAATCCAAAAACACCCATTAGAATAGCTGAATAGTCAGCAAGTGGAGATATAGCATCAGGAGCCAAAAGAGTAGTGGCCATTTTGATAGATTCAACTATACCACGATTGAGTGTTGTGACAACAAGTAGAAGGATAGCTTTTATTCGCGTTTTCTGCCAGCGGTGGACTAGAGTAAATAAGAGGCCCAGATTCACGAAAGCAGATAGAATTCTAGCTATGATTAGATACACCAAACGATTCCCTCAATTTTCTAATGCAATAAAGCATTTACCTAAAAATAAACTTATTCTGTAAAAAAATAGGCTCAAGAAATGGCATCATCGAAACCGAAGTACGCCAACAACAAACCCCTCAGTAATTGAGTGTGGGGTTTCACACGATTATGTCGACCAGAGGGGTCAAACTAGAGTCGGGTTTTCTACATAGATATATCAAATTCTTGCTAGAATCGCTCTTGTCATGCTCAACCACCCGGTCATCTAAACCACTGATTTTGCGGGCAATATCAAGGATCTCTTGATTTGTCAGACCTAGTCGTTCAGCTACAAGTATCAATCTGGTCTGGGGTCGTTTCTTCACGATTTCTCGTACCAACTGAGTCCAATGGTTCTTCAAAGAGAAACGCAGACTAGAAAGAACTACAAAATCAAGCAACCATCTGTTTGATGGTTTGCCTATAGGGGTTGGGGTTCCTTTTTGTTCGCCATCGACAGTAGGTGCCAATACATTTCGATGAATCATTAGATTCTCTACGAATAATGTGGTTCCGGTTCTTTTTGAATACCAATCGGGATTTCTAGCTCGATGTGTAGTAGAATCAATACTGGGATATCCCTCGTCCTTCCAGAATGAAGCTGTGAATTCAAATTTCTTCGTCCATCGACTCCATTTTATATAACGAGACTCGTCAAGATTCTGCATCTGTTCTTGTGCTGTTTTGGAATCAGAAGAAAAGATTCCTGTTGATAATTCTGCTAACAGTGTTTCAGCTATTCCATCATTTCCAGCCAGAAATTCTTTTTCCACCTGTTTCAAAGATTCCTCTGCAGATCTCAAATCATCGGGAAAATCCATTTTAGACCTACTCCAATCTGGTACAGTATTGAAATAGCGCGGAAGCACATAAGACAGCTGCATTAGACTATAGTCCATACAGACAAGACAAGCAGATGCAAAAAAAAAGATGAAGGGGACTAATGAGTCCCCTTTTCGATTTCTTAGAAATCAGTTCTTTCTTGAGATTGAGTTGTTCACGAAAACTCCAAAGAGTCCCACACCAGTGGAGAGTGTGGTACCACCATTTGATGCACCGGGAGTTGGAGTTGTGAAAGTGGTCCAAGTGGAACCTCCATCAATCTCACGTCCATAGCTAACATCGTCACTGGAACTTCCATAGGTGTAAGAATCAATGACTGTCACACCGTCGGGATTGATGAAGTTCACATCATCTCCAGCATTATTCAAAGCAAGATTCGTAGTGCTCCGATAGAACAAAAGATAGCCATGTGCAGGAATCACTGTTCCAGTAGGGATAGTATAAGGAATCGTACCACCACCAATCAGGTCGTCAATAACATATCCAGAGATGTCAACATCCACATCGAGAGGATTGTACAATTCTATCCACTCCTCAGTGTAGAGAGTGTTTGGATGAGGCAAGAATTCTTTAATCAGAATATCATCACCTGAACCTGAAGGCACAAAATTCGACGCACTTGGTGTAGGCGAATCAAAAGTTACCTAAGAGGATGAACCATCGGTTGCTCTACCATCGCTGATATCATCCCAAGATGAGCTATAGAGCCGTTTAGCTCTGATACATATCCGGAATAGTCTTTGTAATAAATCTAGAGAGTCGTCTAGATTTTTTGAATGAGTGTACGAAAAAAATATACAAACCCAGATTGACCAGTGACCCTGTTCTAGAATCTGTACAGGTTGTTCTAAACACTAGTACTATATCTGAAAGTATCATACTCTAGTCGAAAACTAATGTCAAACAGAAGAATTGTAGCAGCAGTCATTATCCTAGTTACTGTCCTAGGAATGGGTGTCTATGTATCACTTTCAGGCATACCTCAAGTTCCTCCTCCTTTATCCCCACCGGGGGAGAATCCAGATATCATCATTTCAAACGAGCTAGAACTATGGGCTGAAGCATTCTATTGGCAAGATTTCATGCCAATCGTACCAGAAGAAGGACCTCCGTTTTTCATAAGAATCTTGGTGAACGTTACAAACACTGGGAACACCACAGTGAGTGATTTCGATGCGATCAGAACGACAATTTATTTCCATAACAATAGCTTGCCGTTGGTCACACTCAACTTGATTATCGTTGGAGATCCAATACAAATTAGTCCGGGTGAGAGCATTGTTCTTGAGTTCACCAATGATAGAAACAGCGTTTTCTCTCCGACAATTGAAGAGGGTGCTGTACTATATAGTAGAATTCTCATAAGATGGGCTGGTGGATTAGAGGGAATATTGACTACTCCTCCCTCAGCATTAGGCTACACACATTAAAGGATCATTTTGCACCTTCAGCGACATTCAATTTCTTCAAATTTAGATACACAACTTACAAATGTTGCTTGATGTGTACAATCATTGAATTTGGAGGTGCTATCTTGTCTGATGAGAGTATGAAACTGAACCGAGATTTTCTAGGAAAAGAATACAGTACTGAACCTCAAATCGTGGAGCCAGAAAGTATTCGACAATATGCTCTAGCAACTAATGATAGGAATCCACGTTATCTGAATGCGGAGTCCGATGCCGAACTTGTTCCGCCTCCGCTCTATCCAGTTGTTTTCTTACCACCAATCCTTGACCAGCTGGTGGAGGATTCAGAAGAGATGGACCTTAACATCCTAAGGGTTGTCCATGCTGGCCATAAAATGTCATGGAGAGAAACTATACGCCCAGGGGATCAAATCCACACCACAACAAAAATCATCAACATGGAACAACGTGGAGTAAACGACATATTGGATATGCTGATTCATTGCAAACGAGGAGAAACCATAGTAGTTGAGATGGAATTCCGATTTTTAGTCAGAGGAAAGAAGGTAACAAAAAATGGTAAGCCCAAGGGGAGCGCGCAGGTTATTGAGAGAGGAAAAGTGCTTGCGAAGAAAACTACAGTCGTCACGGATGACCAGGGCTTAAGATACGCTGAAGCGTCTGGAGACCATAATCCAATTCATATCAGTGATGAGATTGCCAGAAGTGTAGGACTTCCCAGCGCTATCCTACAAGGATTATGTACGATGGCTTTCGCGTCCCAAGTGATTGTGGATGAACTCCTAGATGGTGATCCACATCAATTGAAAAATATGGAAGTTCGGTTCTCAAAGCCTTTGCTCATGGACCAGATACTAACGACAGAGGTTTACGATGCAGGAATGAAAGATGATGGAACCCATGTTGTGCACTTTGAATCGAGAGATGCAAACGACGTTCCAGTATTGGTTCGCGGTGTAGCTGAATTTGTTGAGTAAGATGGAAACATGTCTTCTTACATCCTTGGGCTGTGATTAGGTTAATTAAGTTTCGAGAGAATATAGCCCGGGATACCAAACTCGATGACAAAACAAGAAGAATTCCTAGCCTTGGTAGAGAACGGTGAGCAGAAGGTTTACCCTGAGAAGTCGATAGACGAAGCACACAGAATTTACGTGCCGATGGTTCTAGGAGGCGCTATAGCCATTATATCTGAGGTTATCCATCTTATCCACTTCAATTCACTCTTGATTGAGTTTGTATTCATATTCATGATTTTACCGATACTCGCTGGGACTATTCTCACCATAGTAGCTGGTAGGTCAGTAATCGAGAACGAAGGTCGATACGGGGTTAGAGGTGTAAACAGAAAAATATTGTCGAAGGCGATTCATTTCCTTGATATGGTTCATCAAGGTCACGCAGATATTGGCAGTGTAACTAATCCCCCACGACCGGATGAACTTGCAGCATCAATGACTATTGGCTTTGGTTCAGCAGTCTATACTCTAAAGCGAATTGATCCAGACATGGCTAAGACTTGGTCTTCAACCCTCAGCGAGAAGCTGAACCCAGAGGTTTCATCCAAGACGAAGTGGTTCATGAGAATTACAATATTCGGAACTCTTGCAGCAATCCCAATTTGTCTCATCGCATGGGTTTTGAACATGATTGGAGTAATCAGCGAGGAACTCTTCAAGTACATCGTAGTTGGTGTAGGTATTGCGCTGATTATCCTCATTAGTGCATTGCTTGTGTTTGTAATCACTACATTTCACGAAGAAGCTCCTCAAGGAGTTCTCGATGCACTCTCAGAACCTCAACTTCGAATGGACACTGAGATGGTGCTGGATAGAATCATCCAAACAGTCAGGGAAGAGGGACAATACCCGCTCCGAGTGCTAGTCCTAGGTGAATATGAGGAATTGGTCTACACTGGACTGACATACACAACATCTAAAGAGCACAAGCTCAAAGCAGCAGTTCTTTTTCCTATGGAACAAGAAAGAAGATAATTTCAGCCGAAAAAACAATTTATTGATAGTTTCTTGTCTGGCGTGATTTGATTTGATTCTTATGCATCCCATTGACCCATGATGCTGGCATGGGCTTCCCAGAACATTTGTACATAACATCCGCTAAAATCCAGGGACCATTCAGTGGTTGCAACAACCAGGGAAATTGGATTGTGTTCTCATTCTTCAAAGGACTCCACTGATATTCCATTGTAGATTCGCTACCACCTAATGTAAGAGTGTAGGTGGCGAAGATGCTATCATTTTCAATCTGCCAACGATGAGAGAAGCACCGGATATTGTTCCATTCTACTGTGTCCACAATTACATTGGACATGAAGCGACCATTTTTCTTTCCCTGTATCCAGAAGTATCCCTGCTTCCCTGCAGCAAATAGAATACCATTTTCGTTATCATTCCCTCGAAGTGATTCCTCAATAAGGAACGGTTCATTTCCGAGGAACTTCACTGCGTCATGAACCAGCTCGTTATGGGCAGGTAGGTCTCGTAGAATAGTGTTCAGGTCAAGAATTGCATTACGGGTTAGGCTCTCTGGCATCTGTTCCAAATAGGAATAATCACGAACAGGTGGTAGGTCACTCGCAAAAGCATCAGAGCTTCTGACCTCTTCTACAACATCAAAGCACCGACGCATCGTAGACTGAAAGTGATTTCTGATTTCTGCCTTGCTTTCTCCACGTTCTCCTCGTGGTTCCTTGACATCAAAAGATCTGTTTTCACGGGTATGGTTGCCGTATCGATCTAGCTCAATCCCAAGAATCTCGTATCTGTCAGATTTCTTTGGCTCAAAGCTCACTATGCAGTCGTAAGGGATTGCTTTCTCAACATGGTATTCTAACTGATTTACTTCTTTCAAAAGGACAACACGGCGACTTGATAGAACAAGAAACCCCTTCTGTGTTTGACAAACAAGTTGGACATCTTCGTTTGGTAGAAGACTCTGTTTGGCTATCTTGAATTTCTCAGCTCCAGAGGGTCTAAGGTCTTCAGTAGTGTGAGCCATTTACAGACCGCCTGTTTCCTTTGACATTCCATGTTTTAATTTGGTCATGGGATTTTCTTTCGTCTTGAACCATGCGTCGGGATTCGCATCCTGTAGCTTTTCCTTGAATAGACCATCCGGGAGTTTGACATGCCCTGACTTCTCCACCTCAATGAATTCCATCCATGGACTCTCTTGCAGGGTTTCTGCTAGCTTCTCAAGATTCTTTGGAGGATTGTCTACAGCAGAATCAATCACCAGTGTACATTCTTCGCACATGTAGAAGAAACCTGGGAGTTTGACAAGTACCTGAGTGTGCCTCTTATCACTACGACTAGTCTTCTTGTCGACATGAAACATTCCCACGATTGCGTGGCGTGGGTCTGTATTCATAGGCATATCAACTCCACACGACAAGCATACCTTTGGCCATCTAAAAGCGATCACATCTTCTCGATTCTTTTTGTCAGCAAATTTGTACAAGGGTGAACTCCAAGCCCCAGATTGGTAACTCTCTGATATGTTATTTTCTATTTTTTATCAACAAACATACTGATTAGGCGTGACTGATATCGGAGTTCATTATGAAAATCAAGGGAATTGACAAACTTCGAGAGAAACTTCCAGCATATCCAGGAAGGAAGATTTACCTGCTTCCATTGAAGGGTGCAGTAGCAGCAATACTGGCGTACATCTTCCTAATTGCCCTTGATATTTTACCACGGTTATTTTCAGACATCCCCTTACTTGTCACAATTGAGCCAGTGCTACCTATACTTGGTACCATTTTCATTGGTACTCTTGGAATTTCGTTGGTTGGAACCCTTTGGCGTAGGCGCGACTCCATGAAGTCACAATACGGTCAGCTCTCATACCAGATGATGATACAAAAAGGTGTGACTGGAATTTGTCTTATCCTACCAGTAATACTCCATGCTTTCACATCGATTCGCTCACTACCACCTGGTCCACCAGTCAATGACCTTACAATACAGTTCTCAAGGTCACTCTTACCCATCTTTGGCGTGCCTTCTGAACTCGATATCTGGATACGTTTGGTTCTTTCAGGAATTCTATTGGTACTAGGACTGCTCGTAATGCGAAGTTCGATTATTACATTTGGTTTCGATTATATGACAGTGGTATATCTCTACTTTCCAGAAGAATCCGAGGTACAGGATCACGAGATATATTCTGTAGTTCGTCATCCTGTGTATTTGGCTGGAGTTCTCCTAGGAACTGCAGCGATGATCTTCAGATTCTCGGTCTATTCAATGCTATTCTTCTTGATTGTGTATCTTATATTCTGGGTTCAAATCAGGAGAGAAGAACACGAATTGATTGAAAGATTTGGTGATGGTTATAGAGAGTACAGAGAGAAGGTTCCTGCACTCCTTGTAAAACCAAGAAACCTCAGAGCGTTCTTCAAATTCTTGAGGCAATGCATTAGGTCGAATTAATCTGTCTTGTGAGATGGAAAAGATCGGGATATTGGCCTTCACATCCGTTTCATTCTTGACGAATCAGTATCAAAATCGGAGTCATCAGTTTGGTCATTGATATGGTCCTGAACGTCGAGCATCTCAAGCATGAGTGATTTGGGCTGAACTTCCTTAGCTCCAAGTCTTCTTGCGAAGTTGTGAATCCTTGGACGGACCCAAGAAAGCCCTAACTCATTCAAGATAATGAAAGGCAATACAAAGCTCATCACAAGAAATGGTATACCAACAATCCAGAAGATGCTATTCATCAAATTGAATAAATTAAGAGGAGCATCATGAACAAAATACTGGACATAGATGAACTTATGGATCATCATTATCGGATATGCAAATATCGCAAATCCACCAAAGATGTTTGAGAACCATCTGCCTATTCCCTCGGTATCTGGACACCGCCTTGCACTCATATGAATTGATTTTACCTGACCAACGATTCCTGAATCATTTAGAATCCAAGTTGGTGCGAAAATTACAAGACCAATAATTAAAGCAAAAAGAGATCCTAACAGTGTCTGGAGCGGATTGAAAAGCCGCATGAAAGCGTAGGTGGTATTTATTGAAATTCCGAACATCCTATCCGGTAGAAGATTTACAAAAATCTCTCCAGTTGAAAGTGCAAATAGTGCAGGAACAATCCCTCTTCGAATCATTTTCATAGGACTGAATCCCTCACCAGTGGTGAATACTCCAAGTTCGTACGTTGATGATCTTGATATTTTATTGAATATAATCATCAGTAGTGCGATGGGAATGGTTAGCGCAAAGAACCCAATGAAGTAAATTGGAATTATTAGAAATAGTAGAGTATTCACATCCACTTGGGTTGAACCTGGAAAAACGGTGATAAGGTCGTACGCTGAGTTAATTTCAACTAATTCTCTTGCTAGCTGGTTGGTAATTAGGAATGTGCCCAGAATTCCTACTATTGAGAATAGAATTGGAAGATAGAATTTCTTTTGGTTCTCCACAGCTTAACCTCATGCTCCTTTTATTCCAGAGATTTCTAAGGTTATCGGTGAAAATCGACCACATAACCATCCATTGTGCATAGATTTGTTCCACTGTTGATTGCAAGGATATGCTATCCTTTTTATTTTTTCAATTTAGAATATTCTCAGGTAATTTAATTTGTCATCGACTATCACTGATTTCTGGTGTTGGGATAAACAATGAGTTCTAGTATTAATTATCACTATTCCCATTGGACTTTTACAAACTCATTTCTTGTTTACACTAGGTGCAAGTTCACAGGACTGGTTTTCATCACCAATTACATCAGCATCTCTAATGTACCTGATACTGGCATTCTGGTTCTTTGGGATGTATCCTACCCGATGTATTAAGAAAACGCTAATCCCGAGGGTCATTGAATCACACACCGCATCAGAGGATACTATTAGTGCATATCGAACGTTTGTGACATATCGAAGAACTACGTTGTTCATTTGTGCACTCTTTGCTCTAGTCATTTGGATAGTAGTAAATCCGTTTGGGTGGGCTATTGGAATATCAATGGGTAATGTGATATTTGCTTGGATCATACTATCAATTTTCCTCTTTGCATACCTCCTGTCAATTGGCATAGGTGGAAGACTTTTCAATAGATATCTTAGGAAACGTGCAGGACCTCAGTTCGAGGAAATATTCAAACTTGAAGATGAATGGATGGATACTCTAAAATCGCGTCAATCTTTGTAAAGTCTGGATAATTCCATTAATGATTCAATGAGAATGGAAGTTGTCATAAATCGGAATCTCCAAGTAATTCACTTACTCTTGGGAACCATAGACGAAACTCTACACCTTGACTGGGATTTCCATGGATACGGTCATGGACTTCAATTCGTCCACCATACTTGTTGATTATCTGGTATGATTGATGTAGTCCAACACCCCCGTATCTACGAGTCATATCAAACAGGATCTTTTTCGTATCATCGGGGATTCCTGGGCCATTATCTGCGATTGAAACAACAAACCCAGAATCTCGTTCACATAGATTGACCCAGATATGGGGTTTGTCACTTGTATTATGTTCAGCTGCGTTCATCAGTATATTGCAAAAGAGATGGTAAAGGAACTTATCAGCTGATACAAGAACTCTATCAACATCAAACGAGGTTTCAATGATAATATCTTTATGACTACTACTAAATGCTTTGAGACACGCCTTTAATTCCTCATCTAGTGATGTTTCGACGAGGGAAATCGACATGAGTTGTTCGGTCACCTGGACTTTCTGAATCATTTCCGTACACTTCTGACATGAATCCTCTATCTGTTTGATGATGTAACGTTGATTTGTTTCTTTCATCTGTTCACCTAGAAGTGCGGCACTTGCAGATATTACCTGTAAATGGTTACAAAAATCATGCCCCATAATATCAAGATACAGCATCGCTCTATTTCTCTCTGACAGGATGTTCTTCTCAGCCTTTCTACGCTCAGTGATATCTATGCCCATAGTGAATAATACATCTCGACCATCAGGCCACTTGATTATACGCATGAAAATTATGAAGTCTCTCTTGAGAGAGTGACTAGTGAATTCCCAACGATAGGGTTCACCTTTCAATTCAATAACTTTGTTCCTTGGACAAAAATCACAAATACGATCGAATCCATGAAGAATAGAATAACATTTAGAATAACTGGGGTCCTTTCCTACGAAATCTCTGAGATACCTATTACTAAATAGAATCTCATCAGTTTCAATGTCAATAACATAGATTATTTCATCTATACTATCAAAAATAGACAGGAGTTGTGCTCGTTCTTCTTTCAATAAAAGCTCAGCTATTTTCCGCTCTGAAATATCTTCAAACCCACTGAGTACCCCATAAACAGTATCAGACTCGTCAATGAGGGGAACCAATTTGTATCGAATATAAGCAGCCTTCCCCCATTTTGATGTGTACAAACATTCCGCGCTGATATTGCCACGTGACTCCATACAAGTTTTGAAGTCGTCTGAATAACCAATATCCTTCAACAAAGGGAATGTTAGAAGATTAATCCCCTTAGTTGCTTCCTCTGAAGGAGATCCAAGGATTTCAAGAACCGCCTTGTTAGTACTGAGGATATTCCCGTGGATGTCACTAGTCAGAAGTCCTATTGGTGTTTCATTAAACAATGTTCTGAACTTCTTTTCATTCTCTAGAATCTCGCTCTCTGCTTTCTTTCTCTCGGTGATATCTCTTACAATGACCCATGACCCTATAGAATCATCAGTTTCATCATCAATCCTCCATACTCGCATAGAAACCGGGAATATGGTCCCATCTTTCCTGATGAATTCTTTTTCAAATTCATTCGAGTATCCACGAGTCTTCGTTTGTTCCGTCATATCCCTATCAAGGGTATGCCACTTGGAGGGCGTGATATCTTGGTATCTAATGTCTTTCAGTTCCTCTAGGCTATATCCAAGCATGTTAGCATATGCTTGATTGCATTCGATGATGAAACCATTCTTGTCTGTAGCAGCAATAGCATCACGAGATGATTGGTAAAGTTCACGATAGCGTTTCTCGGACCTCTGGAGCTTCTCCTCAATCTTTTTCCGCTCACTAATATCCTCTAAGACCCCTTCATAAAATAGAACTTGACCGTCATCATCTTTTATTGCTCTGGAGGTGTTTCGTACAAGAATTAGACTTCCATCGAACCTACGAAACCACGTTTCAAAATCATGAACTACACCCTCTGTTTCCATGAGTTCTTGCCACTGTCTACGAGATTCCAAATCACAATAGAATTGAGCTGCATTAGTAGCAATCAATGACTCTTTGCTGGTATAGCCAAGGAGTTGTACGAGTCGAGGATTAGCATCCAAAATTCGCCCGTCAGGTGTGGTGTAGTATATTCCTACTGGTATCGTATCAAAGAGATTTTGATAGTGATCTTTTGCAACCTTCAACTGAGTGATGTCTTTCCCGACACCACGAAAACCTACTAAATCACCATTCTTGTCAAGGATAGGTACTCCATTAGTAAGGAAGAATACTTTAGTTCCATCTTTGTGAAGAGCACAGTTTTCATAATCTATCATCAGACCCTTCTTTAATGAGAAATCTGCATAAACTCCACGAATCCTTTTTGCTTCCTTTGGAGTCATGAAATCGTAGATAGTTTTACCAATAATCTCCTTAGGTGTGTATCCGAGGATCTTCTCGATATTATTACTTATGTATGTAACAACACCATTAGTATCGATTTCCCAGACTAACCCAGACATACTCATAACTATGTCTTGGAACTCCGCATCATTTTCCAGGAGGGGGGTTGGATGATTATTATCCATACCGGATTCAACCTTTTCTTCATTCTACAAGACTTGCAGATTTAGATGAGATAATTTCAGAATAAGCAGTTTCCAAAGCACTGGAAAGGATATTTGATTACATTAGAATTATCCGTAAACCGCTCTTGTATGAAATATCGATGATTAGCAACGATATCAATGGGTCTTATAGAATTTCTGGCTTATTCTATATGGTATAAAATCAATATACAGTCAGGTATAGTTAAGATTTGTTTTTGTAGTAAGGAAAAACCATATTTGTCTTGAAACTCTTGATTCATTAGGGGAGTATAAAATATAGTCGAACAATCAAATGCAATCGAGTTAGATGACCAAAAGGTTCGCGAGATTGTCACTGATGTCTTTCAACGGAGTGGATTGGATCTTCCTTATTCAATCGAGTTCGAACCAAAGCCATCAATGGAATCGAAACCACAAGTCTACTTTGCTGAGGAGAATTTGCACATTATTGCATCCACGGAACCAGAATTGAAAAGATTGATTGGCCGATTTGTAATAGAACGTTCTTGGTCACGACATGATTGGTTATTGGCGAACCATCTTGGTCGATACATATTGACCTGCTTGGTTCTTCTTACAACCCTACCTGAATCTGGATTTCTACTATCATGGATTATTCAAGAACATCAGCTTGTTCTTGTTGCATCCACGGTTATTGGAGTTGTAATCTTCGCTCTCTGGACCTCGTACCAAGTTTCCATTAGAACTGGTCCACTTGTCAAGAAGTTCACATTGGAAATGATAGAATTGGGATGTATGACAGAGTACGATGGTTCTGACTATGAGATTGATTATCACTTGGTTACGATTGGTGGAGCCATCATCGGCTTATGGGCAGGATTGGTCATTGGCGTACTAGGTACGGAGTTTTACAAAGAATCGGGATTTGTCTTCATGCTTGTGCTTGTATTGCTGGCACTTCCTTCAGTGTACTATCTCCTTACCTCTATTACGAGATTATGGGGTTATGATCTCTGCATTGAACAACATGATACGTGGAACGAGGAAGAATCTGAAGAAGTTGACGAGTTTGTCGACAATGAATATCTCCAGGTAGAGTTCTCAGACCTGATTGAACGTATGGATATCAGGAAGTTACTCACAAAAACGCATGAGTCTGAGTTTAGTGGGGTCCGAGGTAAGTTTTCTAAAACAGAGTTTGCTCAGTGTCGATGGACAAACAACTTTGTCGAGGATGACACACTCAATATAGTCTGCAGAGATGTCAGTGAGGCTGCCGCCAGACGCTATGGAATTGCTATGCTTATGAAAAGTACTATTCCTTTCTTTACTGAACTAAGCTTTACATGAAAGACAATCCAAATAGTTGCTTTCTTATTTGGTATAATGATGTTAATCCCAATACTCTTAGCCCCATATGTACTCTCCAAAGAGTTTGGAATAGGGATTTTGATTATCACGGTAGTCGTGTTTTCAATTTTAAGCAATATGGGGAGGAAACAGAACAAAGAAGTCCGGAGAGATATTCCCATTCTTTTGAGAAAAGTAGGAGTCTACAATGACTACGAATTCAAATACTATAGCAACAGAATGTTCTCAATTTCATCCAGGTTTGATTGGTCACTTATGATTGGATTTCTGCTAATTTTTTCCGTGATTGGATACTGGTTATTTGTATTCGTCTAGTCATACCATCTTTGATTGTCCAAGCAAGTACC
>JABCSP010000315.1 GCA_018238825.1 Candidatus Thorarchaeota archaeon
GTGAAGGATGAAGTTGAAAAGCTCTTAAAAGTTGTAGGTTATAATACTGAAAAAGATGTAATATTTCTACCAGTTAGTGCATTTGTCGGTGATAATTTAGCTAAACCATCCGAAAACATGAAATGGTATAAGGGCCCAACCCTTGTAGACGCATTAGACAATCTTCCAATTCCATCCAAACCAACAGGCAAAGCATTAAGATTACCAGTCCAAGATGTTTATAAGATCAAAGGTTCTGGTGTTGTTCCAGTAGGTAAAATTGAAACAGGAATGTTAAAGGTAGGTATGAAAGTAAAAGTTGCACCAACCGATTTTGAAGGTGAATTACGCTCAATTGAGATGCATCATGAGGCAATGCAAGAAGCAGGTCCTGGTGATAATGTTGGATTCAACATTCGTGCTATAACCATGAAAGATGTTTACAGAGGTTGCGTAATTGCTGAAGCAGCTAAACCGTGCACAGTAGTTACTCCAAAAGGGACAGTGATACGTATAGAAACTCCAGGAGGAGGAGGATATGGGCCTCCTCCCACTGTAGAAAAATAGATTGACGCTATACAGCGATAGATACAGCACCATTAACTGCGTTAATCTTCAAGGTCTTAGCATTTGCACCAGCAGTGACCTTAATGTAGTAGACAGGGACATAGTATCCTTCTAGCTTCTTGAAGGTAAGAGAATGTGTTGTAATCCGCTTTGCTCCAGAGGGTTTCTGACCAGCCATTTTAGTAACAGCTTTTACAACTTTCTCAATGGAATTAAATTTCCCAGGACCGATTTTGTTCTTACGAACCCAGGCAGGAGATGCACCTTTCTTTCCAGGTCCCTTGACAAGTTTCTCAAGTGCTTTAGCAGGACCACCAGTTTTCCCATCAAGAACCATACCATCCTTCCTTTTGATCTCGAAGAGTTCTACAACATCTATCTCAATTGTATAAAAATCACCTTTCTTCTTGGGCTTAACAACTTCCTTACCCACCAAAGTACCTTTCACCTGTTCATTAACACCAAATTCTTGATCTCTCACACGAAGGAACTTCAGATCAAGAGCCGCATCATATAAGCAGTAAAAGTCGTACTTTATTGCGGGTTTTCCAATTTTGACAGCACTTGGACTAACCCCCAAGATTTCCGCTCCATCAGCACCTGCAATTTTCTTTGCTTTTTCCGGTTTTACTTTGGTTCCAAAGTAGAAGAGTTTCTTCTTCTTACTATCAACCTTCAGTTTTGAATGCGCACCAGTCACCTTGAACATAGATGGTGATAGTGCTGACTTTGACTTCTTCTTCTTTTTGGCCATAATGCCATCTCCAGTCAAATACACAGTAAACGAGCTATAAGTTCTCTTTGGCGGCCCTAAGTTGTACTACTAATGAGCGAAAGATGCTCTAATCGGCTCTCCACTTTCATATATTCTTGCAAATCCAACACGTTCGAATTGAAGAAAGGTTCCAACAGGTGTGTCTCTCAATCCGGGTTCAGCAAAGCCCATTACTTTGGTACCATCAATCATAGCAAGTTCAACTGAAATAGAACCGTCCCGAGGAATCCAATGAATAATCGGCCCTCCGACTTCCCGAACCTCATTTACATCGATACTGTGGAATTTTGCTTGAGGTGTTTTTTTATTTTCTAAAGTGAAATTCGCAAGATCTTTCAAACGGAATATACTTCCAGATTTCAGTTTCTCCAAGTCAGATGCCTGGATACCAATCTGTAGTTTCCCATTTTCATAGTGCAGTGGTATCTTTCTCACACCGCGTTCTGGAAAGTCAGGATGTACAAGTAATTCTGCATGGTCCCTTTTCAAATCCAAGGCTTCAAGCCAGACAGGATCTTGCACGAAGAAAGCACGGGGTGCTTCTGAATCTCTTAGCTTTCGATTTTCAGCGTAAACAGATTTCATCGAGATTGAAATATCAACCAGACTAAGACCCAAATCGAGCATTACCTTTCTAACAGCATCAGGGTCAATTCCACGTTTTTGCAGAGACTGCATACTCCATGTGCGTGGATCATCCCAGCCATAATATGTTCCCTCACGAACTTCTTTACCAGATTTGCTCTTACTAAGCGTCGCATCCTGAAATTTGAGACGGCCATAGTACATCAGTTCAGGTTGAGGCCAATCATAGATACTCCAGATGTGTTGCTCAATCTTTCCTTCTTTTACTAGATCTTTACCTCTTATGATATGAGAGATACCAAGCTCGTGGTCATCAATACCCCAGGAATATTCCAACAATGGCCAGACCCGATATTTCGATCCTACACGAGGATGGTCAGTTTCGGATATTCGAAGAATAACATGGTCTCTCATTGCAGGGTCGGGGTTGTCCATCCCTGTTTTCAGACGTACTGCTGCTTTCTTCTCCGCGTAAGTACCATCCAGCATCTTTTCCCAACGAGCAATGTTCTCTGGTATATCGAGATTTCTGCAAACACATGGTATTCCTTTCACCTTGTGGTCAGTTCGCCAAACTCCAGCATCACAATCACAAACATAGGCTTCACCCCTCTTGATGAGGTCAATAGCATACTTGTAGAACAAGTCCAACCTATCAGACTTGTAAACGGTTTTATGGCACTTTACTCCGAGATAGTCAAGACTTTCGGGAATCAAATCAAAAGCCTCAAGATCCACGACTTTCTCTGCAGAACCAATCGTATCATCAAAAACTAAGATGAGGGTTCCATCATATCTCTTAACATAATAATCATTTAGAACTACCATTCGCGCGTTACCAATATGTAACGGTCCTGATGGAAAAGGTGCAAGACGCATCACAACTTTTGACCACTTGTCTAGATTAGGTAGTTCGG
Organism: Candidatus Thorarchaeota archaeon; assembly: GCA_018238825.1. Lineage (GTDB taxonomy): Archaea > Asgardarchaeota > Thorarchaeia > Thorarchaeales > Thorarchaeaceae > SMTZ1-45. Next base: position 2,824 of record JABCSP010000315.1, read on the forward strand.
CGAGTTCCTTCTTCTCATCAGCAACAACGACTTCAGGCTGTTCAAGAAGTTCTGGAGCAATTTCTTTCAATTCGGAGATTTGATCCTCAATAGAGATTTTTTCTATTTCTGTTACAAGCTTCTGCACAATCGCTTTTACTTCACTAGCACGAGAGCGAAGATCAGCTCTTGAACCTAGAAGTGTACCCATAACGGATTTCACATCTGGCTTACCATCGTACTTGACTGCATTAGCTAGTACTACTTTTCGGATTTCAATCTCAAGATTATCCAAATTGAACAACTCAAGATTAAAATGCAATATCTGTGTTTTAACTGTGACTGGAGAAGAGGTATGTTGGAAATTGAACAAAGGGTACCTCATGGAGACGCTTATTTGGACTATTTTCGGGATTTAAACTGGTAAAATCACCCCGGGTGGTAAAAATTTCAGAGTTAAAGTGTTGCAAAAGATGTGGTGCATTCGCAACTTGTGACCACAAAGGTACGTGCTGTATAGAGTGTGAATATTTTGATCCAGTAGACATGATATGTATGGCAGGTCCCGAGAAGAAGACACAGACTATTGAAAGAACAGAGCAGGATAAAGAAATTGATCCAGCTACGTTCCTTTGGGATGATGATGACGACGATGATGATACAAGTGACCTTCCTGCAGAACGCGACGCGGAC
>JABCSP010000031.1 GCA_018238825.1 Candidatus Thorarchaeota archaeon
GAGCGAAGGTCCTGAATACATCCTTAAAATGTGTGCCTTGGGGGACGGCGCTGTGGGAAAAACGTCCTGCATCATGAGATTTACGGAGGACAGTTTTGGGGAGAAATACAAGGCCACAATTGGAACAAATATCGCAGTGAAGAATATCGAAGTGGAAATGAACAAAGAGGAAATAGTGAAAGCTCAAATTGTCCTCTGGGATCTGGCAGGGCAACCTTCATACAAGGACCTGCGTCAACGCTACATGGTGGGATCATCGATGGCATTCATAGTCTATGATGTCACCAGACCTTCTACATTCATGAATGTGTACGAGTGGTATCGGAACTTTCGTGCAGTATGCCCCAAAGCGGTTATCGTATTGGTTGCTAACAAGGTCGACTTGAAAGAACGACTTGTACCAATGGAGGCAGGACTTATGCTCTCCAAGTGGCTTGAATTGAAGTATATTGAAACTTCTGCTAAAACGGGCAAGAACATCAACGCACTGTTTATTGAATGCACAAGGGAAACTATACTGAGAGATTCTGAATGATTTCCTGCAATCAGTTTCCCAGTTAAATTTCTCAGGTTTCAAAGCCTAGGGGAAGAATATCTGTGCAGCTTGAAATGCATAATCTAGAATCACATTTGGAAATATGAACAATGCAATCACAGCGAAGACACAGATTGCTACAGCGACCATTGGCACTAGTGGTAAGTCCAACTTTGAATCATCCTTCGGTTCTTCCATGTACATGAACTTCATCACACGTAGATAGTAACCCAAAGAGAATACAGAGTTTAGTAGACCAAACAATGCAAGCCACCACATATCTGCCATTACAGCACTCTGGAACAAAACAAGTTTGGACCAGAAGCCAACTGTCAAAGGCATACCTGCTAATGAGAGCATTAGAATTGCGAACATCGCAGCAGCCGCAGGAGCTCTCTTACTCAACCCAGCAAGGTCATCGTATGTTATGCGCTTTGTGAGTTTGTAGGACATCACCCAGATTAGTATGAAAGCAGCGGTCTTCATTATAGCATGAGTAAATGCATGGAACCCAGCTGCAGCCATTCCAATCTCATTCGCAGCAGCAACTCCAATGAACAAGTAACCCATCATTGCAATACTGGAATAGGCCAACATCCTCATGATATCCTTTTGAGCGAGGGCAAGGACATTTCCAATGACCATTGTTAGGACAGCAACTCCTGCAATCAGTGGTGCCCACTCAGTCTTCGCAAAGAAGAATCCAATCATTAGAATTCTGAGAAGTGCACTCACTCCCGTCTTCTTTGAACCGCCAGCAAGGTATGCAGTGACACTGCCATCCGCACTTGCGTAAGCATCAGGTACCCACTGCCATCCTGGAAATATTCCAACCTTGAAACCAAATGATACAATGAAGAGTACTATTGCTAGAAGCAATGTATAGGCGGCAGGTTCATTTCCAATAGGTGAAGCCCAAAGAGTGTTGACATACTCGCTGAGAGCAGATAGGTCAGTTGTGCCAGCAACTCCGAATGTTAGTGCAACTCCCAAGAGCATAAGCATTGTTGCTAAGAGCCCCATGACGAAATATTTGGTTGCGCCATCAACAGCCTCACGACGGGGACCTAGTGCTACCAGGATGTACGTTGGAGTACTCATTAGCTCCCACGCAAGGAATAGAGCAACGAGATCTGTAGCCATGACGACCCAAAGTGCGCCGGCAAATGAGATCATGAGCAGGAAATTGTAAGTACCCTTGTCACCTCCCCAAAGGGTTGAGGACATCAATACGAGAAATGCGACTATCAGTACAATATAGACAAAGAGGTCAGTGAATGCATCCCTCACAAAGAGGTTACCAAACGAGTAGCCAGACATCACAGTTGGGTCAAACATCACCATTTCGAGAATCGCAAGAATAACTCCAATGAAACTGATACCAAGTGGATTGTAACGCATCCCTACTACTAGAGCTATGATACCGAAAATGACTAAGGTAATTGCAGGTAGAGACATAATCCATCCTGCTGGAACATATGCAAGTATCAGGTCTCTCAAAGGTAAGAGTAGGAGTCTAAGACTGTCAGCAATTACATCAAGTTGTAGCATTAAGGAGCACCTCCGGCTAACATAGCGTCGACTACAGGTTTCACTATATCCAAGATCAGGTCAGGCCAGATTCCAAGTAGTATCACAGGAATCAACATTAAAATTGGAGCAATCAAATCATTCCATGATGCCTCAGAAACCTCCTTCTCAGGATCAGGGTCGCTGAAGACAATACGATTCAACATCCAGAGCATATAGCCAACTGTAATGAATATACCAAAGCCAATCACTGCGGACCAATTGAAAACAACAATTGAACCAAAGATAATGAGTGCTTCAGCAATAAAGCCGCTAAAGCCAGGGAGGCCAAAAGCAGCAAGTGAGGCCAGGATAAGCACTGCAGATAATTTGGGAGCCTTTGCCATGAGACCCTTGATATCAGGAATCTCTCTTGTGCCAGCATTGTACTTTAGCTGACCCGCGACAATGAACATCACCGAGATTATCGTGCCGTGTGAGAACATCATAAAGATTGAACCTTGAAGTGCTAGACTTGCCGCAGCTTGAATTGCAGGATTAGTAGAACCTGAACCAGCCGCATAAGCAGCAACACCAAGCAAAACCCAACTCATGTGATTAATGGAAGTCCAGGCAACAAGTCTCTTCATATCAGTCTGTGCCATGGCTGTGAATGCTGCGTAGATACAAGTGAAGATTGCAATTATCGCGAATGGAATTGCCAGTCGAGCTATTGCATCAGGAACCATCCAGAGGCCGAGTCTAATGAATGCGTATCCACCCATTTTCAGGAGAATGCCTGCCAGGATAACTGAGCCTGGTGTAGGTGCCTTGACGTGAGCCCATGGAAGCCAATTGTGTAATGGGAATACCGGTAGCTTGACTCCGGCACCCATGAAAATTGCCAGCGCAAATCCAATCTGAACCCAGGGATCAAGTCCAAGATTACGAAGAGCAATCATATTGAAAGTCGGAATAGCGGTTGCGATTCCGTGTGTATTGAACATTGATGATTGGAAGTAGAGATAGAAGAACCCAACTAGCATCACTGCAGAACCGAGATGAGTGTAAATGAAGAACTTGACAGCTGCATGACGACTACCTTCCTCACCCCATCGACCGATGATGAAGAACATCGGAATCAAAACAAGTTCCCACCAGATGAAGAAGCCGATCAAATCCAGTGACATGAAGACGCCAAGCAATCCTGTCTGAAGCACTAGAAAGAGACAGTAATAGAAACCCTTTGATTCTTTGATGTGATTTGAGCTGATTGCTGCAATCCAGACTACTAGATTGGTTAATAGTATCATGACCAGTGAGAGACCATCCACACCAAGAATGATTTCGAACACTGGTGCACTCGAATCAGTTCCTAGCCGTGCTAGCATGTGGCTAATTGTGTGGCTCATTCCACCTGGGTCTGAACCTAGCGATGGTGTACCAAGAATAAGTAGTATTGCAAGGCCCATCTCCAGGGTCGTTATAATCAAGGTAATTGCTCGCGATCCCTTACCTCCAAGAATGAATGCAACTAGAGCACCAACTAGTGGAATTAACAGCATAAGCACTAGGATGTTCATGGGCAGCATGGAAATCAGATTGGTTGCAAAGTCGAGTTGCATTTAGATTACCCCCCATGAGAGTAGAGCTATAATGACCATCAAGCCAATTCCAAATATTACAACGCCAACATAGTCATTGATGAGACCTGTTTGTGACTTTTGACCTGATTGAGAGGCCTCTACTGCAGAAGTAGAAATACCCTCAGCAAATCCGTCAATTACATTGTCATCAAACCAGCGTACCTTGCTGGATATTGCTATGGCTGCATCTGCAGATTTGTTATCGATGCCATCAATTATTTTCTCATCCACTTTTATTCTCCAGAGGTCTGCAAACTGAAGGAATTTTTTAACGAAAGCGTAATAGATATCGTTGATGTACCAGCGATGTAGTAAGAAAGTATGCAACTTCCTCATAATACCTTTCTCAGGAATCCTTGTATTTGGTGTGTCAGCATTCTTAATGTACATCATATATGCGGGAAGTCCACCAAGTAACAACGCACCAATTGTGATTGCAAAGGGTACCAGTCCGGGCATAGTGATCTTCACCATGATCATTTCAACCATGATTTCCATCCAGCTATGAGTGTCATTGATTGCAATCTGCTGGATGAACGGAAAGACTGCGAAAGCTATCACAGTGAAAGCTGCAAGTATGAAGAGTGGGACCATCATCGCCGGACCTGGATCATGAGGTTCTTCGTGGTGCTCTTCATCGTGATGCTCCGGTCGTGGTCCATGGAACACCATTCCCATCAAACGTATGCTGTAGAAGATAGTACACGCTGCTGCGCCAACTGCCAAGACAAAGAGGAATATCCCTACTGTGCTGTGAGTTGCCAATTCATACGTGTACTCAATGATAGAATCCTTTGACCAAAATCCGGACATGGGAGGTATACCTGCTAATGCGAGTACACCAATTAGCATGACACGATATGTCCATTTCATGTATCCCTTAAGTCCGCCCATCTTGGACATGTATTTTGTATGCACTGAATGTATGACTCCTCCTGCTGCAAGGAAGAGAAGTGCCTTGAAAGCGCCGTGAGCAACAACATGGAGAACTCCACTCAGATACGCATGTTCAAAGTGACCATCAAGGGCTAGGATTCCACCAGTGCCTAGTGCAAGAATCATGTAACCTAGCTGACTCAAAGTTGAGAATGCTAGGACCTTTTTGAGCTCATTTGAAACCATGCCCATTGTAGCAGTCATGAAAGCGGTGATTCCACCAATGACTGCAACGATGATGAAGAATGAAATTGCCACCTCTATACCGATTGTTGGCAATTCTGGAACACCAATTATATGCTCTGAAGCATCAACGATTGTAACTAGGAATCGAGCGCTCATGTACACTCCAGCCTTTACCATCGTAGCTGCGTGGATGAGGGCCGAAACGGCAGTTGGACCTGCCATGGCTTCAGGAAGCCAGATTTGTAGGGGAGCCTGTCCAGACTTGCCGATAGCACCAGCAAAGATGAGTAGAAGAGCAGGAATGAGAAGTCCCCAACCTGCCATGGTTCCCCACCAGTTATTCACATTTTGAGCCATATCGGTAAAGAGGAAAGAGCCAGTGAATATGAAGAGTAGAAGAATACCACCTAGCATGAGTGCATCGCCAACTCGTGTGACGATGAAAGCTTTTGTGCCGCTGTGAGTGTTAGCCTCGCCTTCGGTTTCAAACTGAAGTAGTGGGTTGGTTTCCTCGTAGCCCAGAGGATCTTCTTCAGGCTTGTTGCGCTTATCATTCCAAAAGCCAATCAAACCGTAGCTGCATATTCCCATGATCTCCCAGCCAATAAACGCAATTAGCAGATTATTGCTCAGAACTAGGGTTAGCATCCCGCCACCGAAAAGGAGCATCATGAAGTGGAATCTGTTGCGGTCTTCCTCATGTGCCATATACTCGGTTGAGTAGACGAATATAAGGAAGCAGAGAGTGCTTGAAAGAATTGCCATGATGATAGATAGAGGGTCAAGCAACATCTCAAATGGCACATAGAGACCTGGTAGGTCGAGCCATTCATAGTGTGGCATAGTTGTGGTTCCTAAGTCCAATAGTAGTGACCAACAGAGGACCATTGTAATTCCCATCAGAATTGCAGGAGTCCAGTCACGGAGTTTCTCGTTGAATCTTCCAATTACTGGAACAATTAAGGAACCAAATATTGGAATTACGAGGATGAGATAATAGGGTAGACCGAATAACATTTGACTCACCTCATGGACCAAGAATGCCTGCAAACGCCGGGACTATGACATCAAGTGCCAAGCTCGGGAATATACCAAATATTACGATGAGAATAGCAAGGATGATCATAGGAATGGTCATTGACCTTGGACTCTCCTTCACGTCTTCAAGTTCCTCAGGATGAGGGCCAAGGAAGACTCGCCAGAAGAAGCGAAGCATGTATGCTGCGCTAAGGATAGAACTGGAAACAGCAAGAAGTGTGAGAATTAAGAAGCCCATGTCAAATCCAGCTCCAGGAACTGGAATCGCAGCTTGGAATCCGCCTAAGAACATCATCCATTCGCTAATGAATCCAGAGAGAGGTGGAGTGGCAGCAATGCTCATCATTCCAATCGCAGCAGCGAAGGCAGTGATAGGCATCTTGTTCGAGAGGCCACCCATTTTCTTAATGTTACGAAGTCCAGTCTGATGAATGACAGCTCCAGCGGTCATAAACAGCAGGCCCTTCGAGAAAGCGTGATTGATGAGATGGAACATTCCACCTGATACTCCAATGGCTGTAACTGTGCCAAGAGCGAATAGCACGTAGCCCATCTGTGAAACTGAAGAGTAAGCCAAGAGTCTCTTAATGTCGACCTGTGCTAGAGCCATGAAGCCACCATAAAACATCGTGACTACTCCAAGAACACATACCCAGAATGAGAGTGATATTGCGGCATCATTAAGCGTCAGTATGCCAAAGCGCACTAAGGCGTAGGCACCGGTCTCGATCATCGCACCTGATAGAAGAACTGAGATCGGAGTGGGAGCCTCTGCATGAACTGGCGGTAGCCACCAATGAACCGGAATCACAGCCATCTTCACAAGGAATCCAGCTGCTAGAAGAATGAAGATAATCTTGAATATGAGATCTCCACTGGCTACAATATTTGCCAGCACAAATGTACCGCTTTGGGCATAGAGAAGTCCAAAGCCAATCAGAATACTGACAGCTCCAGCTTGAGTGTAGAGCCAGAATTTCAGTGCAGTGCGTTTTCTGGTTTCAGGTAGACCCCAGAAGAGAATGAGGAAATAACTAGGAACTAGCATGATTTCCCAAGCTATAAAGAACTCAATCAAATTGGTTGCAAGAGTGACCCAGATCATTCCCATGATGAAGAACAACTGATTTGCGAAGAATGTGGGTTTGTTCTCTGTATGAGCAGTGTAGCCTACAGCATAAACAACTGATAGGAAGCCAAGCACTACTACTGCAAAGGTGATTGGGAACGCAACCGCATCTAGCTGCAATCCGAAAGGTTCGAGGATATCAGACCAGACTGCAGTTTCAATAGATTGACCATCAGTCAGGAGTTCATAGAACGCAGGAATAAAGAGGAATGTGCTGACTAATGAAACGCCTACTGCAACCTTACCAGCACTCTCAGCAATCCTATTCCGGAATACATAGATGAATAGACCGCCTAAGAACATCACTGCTAATGAGATAGCCATGAATGGGATTCCAAAAGCCATTAGCGGAACCTCCTTCCACGCCACTCCAGTGGGTCTCTATCAAGAGTAGTGATTTTATCGGGACCATAAATGAGGTCATCTCGGTCACCTTCTGAGAGGTCTACAATTGGAGTGTGAAACAGCGCTTCATATCTGCATGCACGTACACAGTCCCCACAGAAGAGACATCGGGTATAATCGAAATAGAGTGCACAATCTTTCTCGAACTTCTTATCTTCCTTGTCAATACGAATCGCTGCAACAGGGCAAGCCCGAACGCATGCGGCACAAGCTGTACAGGTTTCACGGATATGGATGTGTCTTCCACGCGTTGTTTCTGGATACTCTCTATCTTCAAAGGGATAGAAGTATGTGAAAGGTCTCCTGAAGACCTGACGGAACGTGTGCTTCAAGATTCTGAATATATCACCAAGATTACCTACAAACCCCATCTTACTAACCTCCTATGACTAAGGGGACAAGTCCGGGGATGTAGACAAGAGCAAACATCACGAGGACTACATTCAGTATTGATAATGGGAGTAGGTACTTCCAGCATAGATGGACAACCTGATCCTGTCTAAGACGATAGAAGGATGATGTCACAACTATGAAGAGGAAGAATACTACAAGCCACTTGATTGCAAAGTTTACAATTCCAGCGAGGAAGGGAAGACCATTGAAACCTCCAAGGAAGAGTGTAACCATCAGGGCGCTGTACAGCATCTGTTCTGCAAATTCTGCAAAATACACAACGGTAAAGTAAATTCCAGATAGCTCTGTTCGCCAACCAAAGATTATCTCGGAGTCAGCAACAGGTGCATCAAATGGGAAGGTACCCACAGAGGCAATAGCAGCTACGAAGAATGTAATGAAATTGATTGGAAGCAAGACAATATACCAGATGTTTGTTTGTGCCATAACAATACTGTACAAGCTTAATGAACCAGCAAGCATGGCAGGCCCAACTGATGAGATAACCATTGGAATCTCTGCTGCAAACTGATTATTCGCAGCTCTAAATCCACCGATTAGGGAATACTTGGATCCAGAAACCCACCCAATGAGTAGGGAAAACACTGGAACTGCAGTCAAGATGGCAAAGACAAGTACCAGACTTACCGATAGATCGGGGAATGGTGAGGTAGGAGACCCTAGAATATTCCAGTATGGGTCCCAAGGAATAAAGGCGAATGGTAACATAACAATGACTAGTAACAGCGACGGTAATATTCGATACATCCATCGTTTTGCCTTGTCGGGGATAATTATCTCCTTGGACATGAGTTTGATTGCATCAGCAAATAACTGGAGACCTCCGTATTTACCCATGTGCATGGGTCCTCTTCTATCCTGAAGACGAGCCCAGATTTTTCGTGTATACCAAACCGTGAAGATGAGAGCCAATAATATGAATATCAAACCTGGAAATACGATTGCCCTGAATAGAAACATGAAGTTCTCGGGAAGAGAAACTAAGAACCATATCCAATTGACGAAATCCACCACCCAGAAAATGAGCCAATTGACAATTCCCCAGAGCCATAGGAATATTCCAAGGACCCAATCCCATAACCCGCCGAACCAAGCAAAGAAGTCGAACGGCCCTTCCCACAAGAAAGGCCACATGAGAAATCCCCAGAGCCACAGGAGTACCCCAATGACCCAATCCCATAAGCCTCCAAGCCAAGTAAAAACATCGAACTGCACGTCATAACCTCCTAGCGATCCCACCAACCAGGGTATGGGTCAAGGCTTCCAAATATTGCAGGGAAATCAGCAAACCGTGCTCCTGGCACAATATGCTTCAATGAATAGTATGATGCAAAACATGGTCCCCGTATTTTTGCTCTCCACGGAGTCTGAGCTTTTGCCATCGTCTTAAGCCAAACCGAGGTTACTCCACGAGTTCCTTCAACTCTTCCGTAACCCTCTCCCTCAGGCAATCTGTTTGTTTTTGATCTAGCCTTCGGGTCAATGATTGGACCCTCAGGAAGAATTGGTAGAAGTTTTTCAATTATATCAAGTGATGTTTCAATTTCCTTGAATCTTTGAAGTAATCTATCGAAAGCATCGGATTCTCCAGGATGCTCCTCGTTATTGATCACTGGAACTTCCCAGTCAATCAAATCATAGGCTAAGTTCGGGTCAGGGTCATCCTTACGCAAGTCCATAGGAATTCCGCAGGCTTTGATATTTGGACCACTAAGACCCCATTTTAATGCCTGTTTAGCAGTGTAATGACCTACACCTTCCGTTCGTAATCTAAAGGTTGGACTTCCAGCCAGCATATCATTAAATACGGGCATTCGGTCCTTGACAAGTTTAAGTGCGGTTTCCATCTTAGCAAGGAACTTGGGAGTAAAATCGTACTTGACTCCACCAGGAGTTGCATATGAAACCGTGTGACGTGAACCAGTTAGCTCTTCAAAAGCATCAAGAGAATATTCTCTGTCAACCCATGGCCAGAGTAGCATAACGAAGAGACCTAACTCGCCTGCAAACTGACCCCACCAAAATTGCAATGAATGGATTCGGTTAAACTCCATCATTATTGTCCGCATTATCTTTGCGCGTTCTGGGACTTCTAGGTCAACTATCTTTTCAACAGCCGCGATATATGGATACTCAGCCAGGAAAGCCTCCATCATACAAATACGTTCAAGAATCATTGAGCCTTGTCTGAAGTTTCGGAACTCAAGGCACTTTTCTGCGGAGCGATGAAAGTAACCAGCATTTGGATCACACTCCACAATGTAGTCGCCAACAATTGTCAGCTTTGCGGCCCATCCGTGTGCACTGACGTGTTGTGGACCAAACCAGATCACACTACTTTCATCAAGAATGTCTGGACTCATGATGACTCGCCTCCAGGCTTAGGCCTTGGTTTAGGTCGAGCAAGACCAGTCTCATCCATACGACTCCTATCTGTAAGAAAGCTCTTTCTCATTGGGAACTTCCCTTCCAACTCATCTGGAAGGAGTAATAGACGTAAGTCTGGGTGATTTTTAAAATTAATTCCGTACAGCTCGTGAGTTTCTCGTTCGTGCCAGTCAAGACCAGGAAAGATATCACTGACAGTTTCAATCTCAGGAGTTTCACCTTCAAGACTGACACGAAGCTGAACCAACATCTTACCTTCATGGGACCAAAAGATGTAGATGACTTCGTATTTGTCCTCGGTCAAGTCAACACCAAACAAGGATTCTGGCAGAGCATCTGAAACTTCCTCATCAATCATGCTGACAATATCCCGAATCATCTCTGGTGGCACTACTAGCTCTACCTTGTTACCAACAAGCGGTTTTGACTCGATATCGGGGTACTTGTTGATAATCGTACGAGCCAATGTAGAAGCAGAACCTGGTGTCTTAGACATTCTCAGTGTCCTCCAGTGAAATTGGGGTTCCAAGGTCTACTGTACCATATCGTCTGTGGTACATGAGCATCAGCACCATAGCTAGTGCAGTATGGGCAGCAGCTACAGAGATTACAAGAATGATTAGCCCTTGTCCAACAAATGAAAAAGCAGGGCTGTAAATGGAAACAGCAACTAGGGCGATGTTAACGCCATTCCCCATGATTTCTGCGCCTATGAGTATTCGGATGAGATTACGCTTAACCATCATCCCGTAAGCACCAAGAGCTATCAAGATGAAGGATAAAACAAGGTACCATGAGAGTGGAATCATTCGTCACCGACCTCCTCTGATGGTTCCTCAATAGTTGCTACGTCGTCTATTGGTTCTTCAACTGATTCAATGCCAAACTCTCCTTGGATTGGAATGAGGCGCTCAGCTTTATCCATTTTCAAGATAGCAATAGCCCCAACGATTGACACAAGCAAAATGAGGGCAGCCATCTGTACATAGATAACGTGCTCGGACCACAGCCACTGTGATAGGAGTTCCAGGTTAAGCTCCAATGGTGGCATATCCGGTGCGAATGTATCATACCAGGGGAAGACTAGTGCAAGTCCTCCAGAGAGCAATCCAACTGAACCAGATAGCATCAGTCCAATTCGTCTACGCCTAGGTGAGGCAAAAGCTTCCAAGGATGAATCCTGTGCCCGTGGAATTAATAGAACTGCGAAGATAATCAATGCACTGATTCCGCCAGTATAAACAGCTATCTGCATACCGGCAATGAAAGGTGCCTCTAGAAGGAGAAATATTCCTGCAACAAACGAAGCCATGAAGCCAAAGAATAATGCGGCATACACAATATTCCTGTGTTCAAGTGCCAGATAAGCAAGGATGATCACAATTGATGCGATTGCAAGGAATTCAATTTGCTCGAACCAGACTTCAACTTGCATCATTTTCAGTGACCTCCTGATTCAATCTCTTTCGATGCTTGCTCAGCCTTAGCCTTGCGATATAGAGTAAGTGTTTCTTGACCACTGAGAAATGTTTCGGGCATATTCTTCATGGCAAAACCCATTCCACCCATTATTATCAAAACAAAAACAAGCACTTGCCAAACAACAATCTCACTGAGACGGAATGATGATGCAGCCAATAACCAGAGAAATGCACCCATTACGTCAACAACTACGAAAAGTATTGTATAGACAAGATAGTTGTAAGGATAGGAGATTCTCGCAGGTCCAATCGGTTCCTCTCCACATTCATAAGAAGATGTCTTCTCGCTATTTTGTAAGACATGAGGTCTCAGAACCCATGATGCAACGAGCATACCAACTACCATCACTACAGCCAAAACAGCCCAGATAAGTACAGGAACGAAATCGATGAATAGTCGCATGTGACTATAGACCTCCGAGAGTGGATATTCTTACCTAAAAATTCAACAAACGTTACCCGAATCACTTTCCTAGGGTTGACTCGGCGTTTGTGAAACCTTTGGAGGGCGCTGTCGAGGCGATGTTAAAAACCATTCGCACAAAGGAGTTTTAAGCAGGGCAAAGGTTTCACGTCGACCAAGCAACAAGTATACAAAGAGGTCGAATTTATTGTCACTTATCCGAGGTACATTCGTATACTACGTAGTTCTTCTAATTGGCACAGGATTTCTTGGCGTATATTTCTGGATTATCCTAACAGCAGCCATCCCAGATGTAATGGTCAAGCTCGCTTTCTTCCTCTCAGGGCTTATTCTAATGATATCCACATTTGCGCTAGCTGCCGCAAAAACAAGATCAGGTCGTACAATACTTACAATATTGTCGGGACTTGTTGGAGGAACTCATGCGTACATGGACATAGTCCTCTTCCCAGATTGGATGTACGGTACACTCATGTTCTTCTGGCTTCTCTTTGGCCTATTGCTAAGTTGTGCTGCATTTGCCTGGCTACCAGAAACAGATTAGAGAATTTACTCAGATACAGTTTCTTCAGGTTCCTTTTCCTCGGAGTCAGCTTCAGGTTCTTCTGAGGGTTCTTCAACAACAGGTTCAGGTTCTTCCTTGGGAGGCCCATAGTGAAGACTAGAAACATCAAGCATACCTGATGATGTGCCTTGGTCAAAGGATTGGATTATTGAAAAACCACCTGCAGTAAGAAGTGAACTCCCTATACCCCACGCTGAGAACATAACTAGATTTCCCAAGATATCTGTATTCAATGAAACAACATTAGCAATAATGACAAAAAACAATCCGCCCATGATAGAAGGACCAAGCATCGCCATCTTTGCTTTACCTCGACTTGGTCGTAGGTATCCCGTAAATATAATCACCATCACTGGTGGAAAAATCATTAGTAAGAGCATGAAGAAGAAATTGGAAGCCGCAAAGAAGCTTGCAGATGCAGAAGGACTAGTCCAAATCATATATGCAAAGTTGGCATAGTATGATCCCATGAGAAGCACACCCAACCAGATCAAGCAATAGGGTCCGTTATCCTCGCGTAGTGCCATCTATAGAATCAACCCCATTGCATCTTGATTTTCATTTTTCTTCTGCCAATGTGT
>JABCSP010000032.1 GCA_018238825.1 Candidatus Thorarchaeota archaeon
AGAAACCTCTGACTATGGCCTTTTTCTGAATAACACAGCACACTCCATAGACTATAGCGTGTCCTTTGGATGGCCCGGTGTAGGTTTCCTGATAGGTCGGGCTAGTCACAACATATTCCGCTACAATACCGCGTATAGTACAGCCTCTAGTGGATTCCATCTTTGGCAGTCGTGTAGCAACAACACCTATGAATACAACATAGCGTATGATACAACCTACGGATACTATATACATTATTCAAATAACAATTCTCTTAGTGATAATACTGCTTATAATGTGTCAGGGCGGGGTTTCAGAATAGACCACGCCAATAATACAATTCTCATACATAATATCGCAAATGTCACTGGAACTGGTTTTCAACTTTATCAATCTAATAACTGTACATTGACAGACAACTGGGTGTTTGACTGTGGCGTAAATGGTTTTGAGATTGAAGACTTGGATAATTGCACTATAATTGATAATTTTGTGAATCATACTATTGGCGATGGTTATTATCTATCCAAGGCTCATAACTGTCTATTACAGAATAACGAGATTTACAATGCTGAAGCACATGGATTCTTCCTTTACGATTTGCAGAACTGTACTCTGATTAACAACACAGCTTGGAACGCAACTGGTGATGGCTTCTATCTGTTGGATACGCTTGGGTGTGAACTCTACACAAATACAGCATCCATTAACGCTCACGGATATTGTATAAAGGCAGGTTCATACACAACCTACTGCAACGCGACTCTGGTAGGGAATACTGCTAGTAACTGTGCCACAAATTCTATCTACGTCTATTGTCAGGGTTGTATCATATATCAAAACATTTTCCTCGGCCCAACCAATGGTTATGATCGAAATGGTGTGAATGACTGGGATAATGGACAGGTAGGCAACTACTGGTTCGACTATGCTGGTTCGGATTCAAATGGAGACGGGATTGGTGAAACCCCGTATTATGGTGCTGGGCTCCTTATTGATAATTTCCCTCTTGTCTGTGGCGATTATGGGGACTGGCAAGCTCCTGCGACGGGTGATTGGATTATAGATGAACCAACTTCTGTCTTCAATCATACCATTGTATTGAATGGAGATATAATCATTACAGGTACTGGAGACCTTACACTCCACAACTGCATCATTTTGTTCAATAGTACTTATGACCCTAGAAAACTTGAGATTCAACCTGGAGGCGTCATAGATGCAGCCTTTTCAGTATTCACTCGATATGATGTAGATAGCGTCTTCTATCTAAATGCCAGCTGGGGAAGTGGTTTTAGCTTAAGCTCCTGCAATGTCAGTTATGCAGGTTACACTACTCAACACTGGTTTTCGGGAATCTGGGTCAATACAACAGATGCGACAATCTATGATTGTAGAATCACAGGAAGCATCGTAGGAATCTATCTAAGCTATGCCCATAATAGCAGAATCGAACTGACTATTATACTAGATTCTCAGAATGCAGGACTTGTTATTGATAACTCAGATAACTGTACAATCAAAGATAATGTGATTCAATCCACTCAATGGCGTGGGCTCTTCGTAGATAGTTCTTTTAATTGTACCATTTATGGAAACACTGTGAATTGCACTATTTTCGAGGGTATCTATATTCAGAACTCACCAGAATGTGATTGTCAAGGCAATACAGTATACAATACTCCTAAATATGGCTTCTATATCACGACCTCAGCTGGCTCATTCCTTGAGGGTAACATGGTCTATAACTGCTCAGAGGATGGTATCAGTATTACTCTATCAGATGGTAGTACATTACTACGTAACATAGTCTATAACTGCACCAATCAAGCTATCATGCTATCTCAGTGTGATGACTCTCTGATTAGAAACAATACCGCATATGATTGTAGATACACATTCTTAATAGCGGATTCAACCAATGTGACTTTCGACAAGAATGTCGCATACAATGCAACCTCATATTTGCTAACAGTGAGTCATTCAAATGATTGTAGGATAAATCATAATCTACTTTTCAATTCGAGCTATATTGGTATCCGCGTAGACTGGTCTCCATTCTGTACCTTTGAGAATAACACTCTTTACACCATTAGCAACAGTGGATTTAGTATTCAATATTCAGCTAATTGCACTCTACTGAATAATACAGTCCATGGTGCTAAGAACGGGTTCTTTCTCCTTAGTGACAATTCAACATTCATTCACAACATTGCTTACGACATTGATGAATGTGGCTTCTATGCGCAATTCTCGAACAATGGTACCATCCAAAATTGCACCTCATACAATGTGGGCTTGTATGCAGTCTATCTGGAGTCCTGTAATGACTGGATATCGTATTTCAACAACTTCACAACAGGGAGGGGTTCTGGTGGTACTAATCAGTGGAACAATACTGCTTATGGAAACTGGTGGAGTGAGTACAGCGGTGTAGATAATGATCATAATGGAGTTGGCGACACTCCCTACTATGGATTCAGTCTTGTTGACTATTATCCATTAACGCTGGAGTTCTCTTCTCCTGTCTGGACAGAAGAACCAGTTGATCAAGTCGCTGAATTCTGTGCTCAATTTGTTTATGATATCAATGCAACAGACCCATCCGGAATAAACGAATGGTGGTTAAATAATAGTGTCAGTTTCCAAATAGACTCGAATGGACTATTGACTAATGCAACCATTCTATCGGTGGGTTCTTACGGGATTCAAGTATGGGTCAATGACTATTATGGCAATGTGTTGACAGCTGAATTTACAATTGTGGTTGAGGACAACACCCCTCCAGTTTGGATCGAATCACCTCAAGACCAGACACTGAAGGTAGGGACTACCTTTTCATACGACCTTAATGCAACAGATCCATCTGGGCTGGATGAATGGTGGTTGAATGATACTGTCCGATTCTCAATAGATATCAATGGTGTCATAATCAATATTACAGCACTTCCAGAGGGCTCGATTTGGCTACAGGTGTTTGTGAATGACACGTATGGAAATGTCCTTTTTGCTGAGCTGATGATTACTGTCCATGAAAAAGATTCACCAACCTGGGACCAAGTACCTCAGAGTCAGACTGTTGAGTTAGGAACTTTATTCAGATATGACCTGAATGCTTCAGATGTGTCTGGATTGGGTTACTGGTGGTTGAATGACACATCTCATTTCTCTATTGACCAATTTGGCGTGATTACTAATATCACGAGTCTGACAGTAGATGTCTTTGGGCTAAAAATCTATGTCAATGATACCTTTGGAAACATTCTCACGGGTGAATTTCAGGTCACAGTTCAAGACACGACCTCCCCCAGTTGGGTCGACATGCCATGTAATCTGGAACTTAAGGAAACGGACTTATTGAGCTATAACATGGATGCTGTCGATTTATCCAACCTTGATAAATGGTGGGTCAATGATACTGTACACTTCTCCATTGACCAAGATGGGCTGCTGACCAATGCTACTCTATTGTCAGAAGGAGAGTATGGCCTTAGAATCTCAGTCAATGATACCTATGGCAATGTCCTATTTGCTGAAATTTCCATTTCTGTTCAAGAAGGCTCTGCTCCTACATGGGACCAAGCTCTTGAGAATAAGGTTATAGGAGAAGGAGCAAACTTCAGGTATGACCTGAATGCTTCAGATTCCTCAGGAATCAGTCACTGGTGGATCAATGACACGATTCACTTCAACATTGATCAGAATGGTGTTATAACAAATGCTGTTGTCCTTAGTGTGGATACATTTGGAATTCAGGTGTGGGTAAATGATACTCACAATAATATTCTAAGTGGGACTTTTACTCTGCTAGTGACCGCCTCAACCACCACAACGACAACTACAACTACAACCACAACCACAACCACAACGAGTACAACAACAGGAACAAGCACAACCAGCACAACAGAAACACCGCTACCAGAAGACGGTGGTGCCATGATTACAATCGTAGTCTTATCTGTAGGCGGGATTGGTGCAATTTTCGTGGTTATCTTGGTCATGAAAAAGAAAACTTCCGGTGGATGAAATTGGTGGTGGAACTTAGACTTACGATATATGGACATGATTAAGTCATACTTTCCAAAGTCATCCTAGAATAGTGGTCTTCAATCATGTGAATATACAAGTATTCAAGCTGGCAACATTAGTGTGAATATAGAAAAAAAGGAACCGAAGGTGCTTTCACACCTTCCGGAACAAATTGTTACTATTATTACTTTCTTAGCTCTCTTCTGAGGATTTTTCCAACCTGTGTCTTTGGTAGGTCATCGACAAACTGAATTTCAGTCGGGACCTTGTATACCGCCATCTTATCTTTTGCAAAGGCTCGTAGCTCATCTATAGTAGCTGTTTGACCAGGCTCAAGAACAATGAAGGCTTTCACAGTTTCTCCACGAGTTTCATCAGGGATTCCAATGACTGCTGCTTCACGAATCTTTGGATGTTCGAAGAGCACTTCTTCTACTTCGTTGGGCCATACCTTGTAACCGCTTGCATTGATCATATCCTTCTTGCGATCTACTATGTATGTCCATCCTTCTTCATCCATTTTTGCAATGTCTCCAGTGAAGAGCCATCCATCCTTTAGCACATCTGCAGTTTCCTCAGGGCGGTTGTGATAACCGAGCATAATCTGTGGACCCTTAACAGCAAGCTCTCCAATTTCGCCGATAGGAAGATCCTTTGACTTATCCTCAAGATCCACAATCTTACTGTCGGTGCTTGGGAATGGAAGTCCAATGGAACCAATCTTTCTTTTGTCTTTGTCTAAGGGATTAGCATGAGTTACAGGCGATGACTCACTGAGTCCAAATCCTTCAATGATGATGGAATCAGTTACTTTCTCATATTTCCTTGTGACTTCAGGTGGCAGGGCCATTGCTCCTGCTATTGATAGTTTCAAGGATGTTACGTCGTACTTCTTAGCATCTGGATGACTGTATATCGAGATTGCCAAGGTGGATACAATCGGGAAGAATGTTGGCTTCTGTTTGTCTATCAATTCAAGAAGATGCTTGATATCCCTTGCATTTGGAACCAGTACAATCGTACTGCCCCATGATATTGCAAGATTCATCGATATTGTCTGACCAAAGATGTGCTGTAGTGGTAGTGCTGCAACAAAGGACTCTTTTCCTCGCTCTGCCATCCACTCCATCCAAACACTGCACTGTTCGCAGTTCGCTTTCAAGTTATCATGAGTAAGCATAGCGGCTTTGGGAAGTCCTGTTGTACCGCCTGTGAATTGATACACTGCAATATCCTTAGCAGGGTCAATTTCGATTGTCGGTGCTTCAGGAACTGTATCGGCTATAAAATCATTCCACATGATATCTCCTTCACGAAGAGGTGGAACGGATTTCATTTCTTTCTTATACACAGTCTTTGGTGCCAGTATCTGCTTTAACTTGGACATCATATCCCAACCCTGCGCAACAATAACATTCTCAAGATTGGTTTCTTTACGGACAGCTTCAACAACTGCATAGAAGAAGTTGAACACGACGATTGTCGATGCCTTCGTATCTTGCAGATAGATCCGTAACTCTTTAGCCATTGCTAGTGGACTGATTGCAGTTACTGTTGCTCCAGCCTTCAGCGCACCAAAGTATGCGATTACAAATTGAGGACAATTAATGAGCATGATTGCTACTGTGTCACCCTTCTTGACCCCCATCTTAGCAAAACCATTCGCTGCTCGATCAACAAGCTCTCCTAGTTCGCTATATGTGACCTTGACTCCTTCAAAATAAAGTGCCTCATTATTTGGATAATTCTTGACTGCATCGTCAAGTCCTTTCCAAAGAGGACCCTCAGGAATTGTGATCTCTTTAGGGGTACCTTCAACATAATTTTTGTACCATGAACGTTCCAATTTTTTCTATCTCCTCTCTCTCTCACCCAGTGAGAAACGGAATACATCTTATCATTTGTACCCTCATTTATTACTTCTGATGGACTTTGAATTGCTTCATTTAGGTTAAAATTTGAAAGATGCTCTTAGACAAACGAACATTGTTCGGAGAATTAATCTCTTAACATCAATTCCATCTTCTGCAGATTCCGCCATAGATTCTGATACCATTTCCTGTATCGTTTCATCACGTCTACCAATCTCAAATAGGAGATCAGTAAATGGACTCGTGAAGATTTTTTGAGCAAGTAATTGATCCTTGAATTTATCACCAAAATCACCGCGCCAGCTTTTTTCATACTCTTCAAGTATTCCATTTCCAAAATCATCTGCTTCAATTACTTCTGTTAATACTGCAGTCGCGAACTTAGCAGCTCTCATTGCATATGCAATTCCACCACCAGTAATTGGACTCACCATTCCCGCCGAGTCACCAAGTAGAATACACCTTTCAACATGGGACCTTGCTAGTGGGCCGCCTGTTGGCACAAGAGCACCCTTTGCTTTAGAAAGGTCTGCATCCTGCATCAGTAACTTTTCTCTCTTCAAGTGTCGCACAAATGAATCAAATACTCTTGGTAATCCCTGAGCATGCGTTCCAACGATACCAAGTCCAATGTTTATAGTATCAAGTTTTGGAAATATCCAGCCATAACCCGGAAGCCCTCCAAGATTGACATAGAAGTGATAATTTAGATTCTCAGTGTAACGGTCAACAATCTCATTATATTTCACAGGAACCTCTACAACTCTACATGCTGTTATCATAGAGCTAGGCCATCTTCTATTGAGACCTGTTTCTCTTACCACCATGCTCGAAACCCCATCTGCACCAATTACTACTTGTGCCTTGATAGACTCCGATCCCTTGAGCATCACTTCTGAATGATTATTGTGAAACCTTACTGATTTTGCCCTTGTACCTACCAAAGGTTCAGCGCCTTCTTCAACTGCACTCTCAAACAATACATTATCAAAATCTGTTCTGAGTGCAAGTGCCAAATCTACCGAACCTTTGAGAACAATACGGCGATTAGGTGAATGTAGTACCCCGACCCTCGCGACTCCTTTGAGAAACTCGTCGGATCTCTTGCGGAGGTAAGGGAATTCATCTAAGAGACCTTCGGAGAAACCTCCTCCACATGGCTTATCCCGTGGGAACGTGTCCTTATCAATCATGCAAACCTTCAGACCTTTCTTGGCTAGATATCGTGAGGTTGTTGCTCCTCCAGGACCTGCTCCAATCACCGCGACATCATACATATGCTTCCATCCATCCGCAAGACAAGTCATCTTGTACTTCACCTTAACGGTTTCCAGGAGATTCATCTGCGTGAAGCTTATCTGCGTAGTAGAATGACTTTCAATGAACATTCATGATGAAGCGATTCATTCAAGAGCGTGGAAAAATCCGGAAGCGCATCAACTCCAACATTCGGGTTGATAGATATCTTCACCTTTTCATCACTGCAATTCTTGCAATTAACATGGTTCTGATTATATACACAATGATTGTTATCACATTCAGAATGAGTCTAGGTGGTGTTGGAGTACTTGATTCAATGCCGATTGCCCTTTACATTCTTCCTCTGATGGTTTTTCTACCTCTTATGATTCGAGATTATTACCAAAGCAGAACAGCTGCTACGAGTTTCTTGATTCTTCTGATTGCTAGTGTGTTCTTCAGCATGCTTTCGCTTTTGGTTCGTGGCTTTCTAGTTTTTGTGATATTCAATGTAGTGGCTGTAGCGCTAATCTTCATTCTTGGACGTTATAGACCAAAGGGTAGTCTTCGTTCAGCTGGCAAGAAGGGTATTGTATACATCTTACTCCTTAATATGCTAAGTCTGACATTTCCGGTTTCTATTGTGATTATGGGGCAAGTACCAATTGCTCATGTATCTAGCAATTCAGATGCAAGTATGATGCTTAGCGTTCCCTTAGCAGATTTTGACTTTCCCTATGTAAATATCACACCCTCAACCAGTATCATTTCAGATTTGGAATCAAATCAGTTTGGAGTGAACCTTAGAGTATTGGAAAATGATACTGAATCTTGGCTGAGACTTGGAGATTGGTTGATAGCTCTTAACGCTTCAAATGTACCTTATACAATTACACTTACTGCAGATCGAGCTAGCATTGTTGGTTCTGAACCTACAGCAATCGGTACAACTGATGTCATTCAAGGAGTATATGAATCTCATAGAAATGCATTACCACAGCTTACTGCTGAATTACAGAACATCACAAATTCACCTCTACATGTTCTCTTTGACATGACTCTTTCACGTCCTGAATGGCAGAAGCTGATGTTCCACACAAGAAGTCTTGATCTTATTGGATTCTCAGAATTAATGAGAACTTCAATCTATTCCACAGACATCTCAATTATAGAACAAGAGTCTGCTTTACTAGCACAACAAGCTGATAGTGCAGGTTTCTCAGCTGGAATAATAGTCGAATCTTTTGTTATCGATGATTTGCAGGATAACGATAATGTGGCAATGAGATTGAGTGGAGTGACGATATCATCTTTGGACTTGTGGGACACTATTGAAGTGTCGAGTGGAAGATCTAGGATTTCGATTGAGATGAGTGGTGATGTAGGTGAGTATCTTGTTGAATCGTACTCCAAATCACTCGGTGTTCTTGGCTCCAAGTATTCTATTCGAATCGGAGAAGTTGGCAATGCCACCGATATTGATGATCGGTCCGAGATTGTGTATGAAAATCTAGAAATACTATGTAATGATATTGCATTAGCAACTGGGAATGGAGTAGATAACCTAACCATCGACTCTCTTCCATCACTTCTATCAAGTTTCGGTTCATCTGCAATATCTGATTTACGTGAATTAATAAACACGACAAGTATTGGGACTGCAACATACACTTTCAGAATCTATGCATATCGAGCTGTCTTCATTGCAATAGATTCGTTCGATATTCTTATGCTATGATTTGTCGTTACACACCTTGGCTAGGTCTTAGGTGACTTGATGTAGACTTCAAAGACGCCAGTCCATATTTCACTACTTGGTTCTGCTTTCACAAGTAAGTTGCCACCGAAATTCACACCCACAGGTTTCGCTTTGCCTTTCTTCCAGACATCTGCAAAAATGAGTGAATGCATATTGTTTTGGAAATCTTCGGTAACCCTCTGTATCATTCCATCTATGTACGCTTCATCAATACCTTGTGGTGTAAGATCCGTAGTAGACCTGAATAGGCGTCCTTCACTAACTGCCCCTTCTGTCTTATCAAATGTGTATCCAATTCCTCCAACTAGATGAAATTCACCCTGTGGCACTTGGGGCTCATCACCCACAACTATTACATCGCCATTGGCTAGAAGAATGTATTCAGGATCTGCAACTAGGAACGGAATTGATGCTGCCTCAACTGATACCTCATCCATTTTCAGTTTCTTGACCAGGAATTCACCAAGGGTGCTTACGCGTCTATCATATCTGAAAGGTGAAAATTCGGCAAGATGCATAACATTCTTGGCTTTTCGAACTATAACATCTACGGCACGTTGAGCTGTTTTAAGAAACTTGATACGTTCTGTTTTACTCTCAAGTACATCTCCCGCAGATATTACTACTCTCATAAAATCAAGTGTTCGAAATTTTGACAAAATCGTTCTACTTAGATAAGCTGTATCATCCGATTCAAGGAAGCCTTCTTGAAGACAAACACTCTTTGGGATAGGATTTCCTAGGTGAACCTGAACACACCGACTACTTCGATTTGGTTTGAAGAAAATTCCAACATCATAGTTCCTTCGTGGTATATTGTTGAGTTGTCTTACAAATGGTCCATCCGGTACTATTTCCTTAGCCCTAGCTTTCCCATAAATCTGAGAGTACTTTGCAAAGTGATCTTTCCTTGACATCCTGTATCAATCTCCCACAATCCTGCCCTAATTATATCAATCTCTATTATCTCTTTCTTATATGCCACAATGTATTTAGCGGGCAAATAGGGGATGAATTTCTAATAAGATTACAAATCAAGGAATGATTAATCTATGGAACGGTCACGTGTGGGTTTGATCTTGATATTGATAGGTGCGATTCTTTTTGTAATTTCACTCTTTGTTCTTCTTTTATACAATGATTTCTACTTGTTTTCCTTGTTTGCTATGTTCCTCGCAGTCATACTAATTGCGATAGGCTTTGCTTACGCAAGAGGTGTGGATAGTTTTATTGATTACACCTCAGATGATTGTTTTTATTGTAAAGGATCTGGAAAAATCGACACTGAAACATGTCCACGATGTGGTGGTACCGGAATTGCGCGAGCAGATGATTAGGTTCAAACTGTGTGGCTGTCATAAATGAAGAATCAATTAGTTGTAGCACATAGAGGTGCTTCAGGTTTAGCTCCCGAAAATACTATGGCTGCTCATCTAGTTGCTTTTAGAGCTGGAGCACATATGATTGAAACAGATGTCCAAGAAACTGAAGATGGTAAATTAGTATGCATACATGATTTTGATGTTGATCGCACAACCAACGGGTCCGGTGCAATAGCTGAACTTTCCTATCGCGAAATTAGAGAGTTAGATGCAGGAGATGGAGAAAATATACCTTCCTTGGAGGAAGTACTCGACTATACT
The DNA here is from genome assembly GCA_018238825.1 of Candidatus Thorarchaeota archaeon. GTDB lineage: Archaea > Asgardarchaeota > Thorarchaeia > Thorarchaeales > Thorarchaeaceae > SMTZ1-45. The sequence goes on from JABCSP010000032.1 coordinate 10,522, forward strand.
CGCGGCAAGTTGAAACTTAATATTGAGCTCAAGGTAACTGATATTGAGAAAAAAGTTCTGGACTTGGTTAAGAAACGTAAGATGATTCCAGATGTCATGATCTCTTCTTTTCTACATGGGACACTTGTTTCTACAAGAAATCTGGATACTGAGGTTTCTACAGCAGTATTGGTCACAAAACTTCGAGATGATATGATCTCCTACGTGAACGAGCTTGAGGCAAATGCATTGAATCCAAATCATAAAACCATTTCACCAATTCTTGTAAACGACGCTCATAGCAACAATGTCCTCATTTTTCCGTGGACAGTTAATGATTCCTCTCGGATGAAAGTTCTTTACAGTATGGGTGTAGATGGCATCATCACTGATTTTCCAGATGTTGCTATTAAGATATTACAAGAAACCTCAACTTAGGTCGATCCAATTATCCTAGAAACAAATTTCTCTATATGAGGATAAGCTTCAGCACGAGTAGAATGACAGGGGATAACATGTTCTCCCCCTTCTATCATGAAGAGTTGTTTATCAGTCGAGCTAATTCCATCTAAGGCTAATTTTCCATTTTCAGGATTTATCGTCTTGTCATCTGTTCCTTGAATAATGATTGTAGGAATGGCAATATTACTCATTTTACTCCGAGCTTGTTTTTGGACCTTGAAAAGTTCGTGAAAGACTGAAACTGGTTCTCTTGCATACTTTGTCCGTTTAACATCGTATTGCTCCTGAACCTTTTCCACATCTACTTCCCTATCCTTCATAAAATACTTCAATATCGGGACAAGCTTGGGCAGGATACCATCCACCTTCAAAGCTGGTGCGATAAGAACTAGTCCATCAATACCTTCATTCAACGAAGCTAGAAGTGTTGATAACACTCCTCCCATTGAAAAGCCTGCAACAAAGAGATATTTGGGATTCCATGATCTTACAACACGTAGACCGTCTTCTACCGAGTTGTACCAGTCCTTCCAGGTGGTTCTCTTCAAATCTTCAGGAGTTGTTCCATGACCTGCAAGTTGTACAGCAAAAGAAGCAATACGCCTCTCCTCAAGAAAATGCCCTAGAGTTTGTAATTCATTTGGAGCCGCACAAAAACCATGTACTAAAAGAAAAGCAGCATTGGCTCCTTCAGGCCGGGTTTCAACACCCTTGATCTTAGGAGCCAATGAGATTTCACCACCGAATTTGGAATTCAAATTCGTTCTATTGAGCAGTCCTTTGAATCTTGAAGCCTTCCTTCAAGAGTCCAAGTCGGAAACCTGCAATGAACCAACTAATGATTGATAGTATTTCTGATCCTACTACGAATATTACCATGATAGAAATTACAAATGCAATCTCACCAGTGGTAGGCATTCCAGCGAAGAAGATGAGAACGACTAGAATCATGATTATTGCCATAGCTAATTGTCCAAGCGTTGAAAACTTGATCAGATTCCCTTCTAGTTCATGGCCTTTTTCTTCTACATCTTTTGCAAGGTCTAGGTTAAGGCCTAGGATGAGAAATGAGCTAATTGCGTAGAGTGCTATTAGGAGTGCTGCACCTGTATTGGCTTCATGAGTAATTGTGTCATTCTCTGCGATGGCTGGAATCATCAACGTGAATAACAATGTTGCACCCATAATAATGCCTCCTGAACCATACCCTCTTCCGTGAGCGAATCCTGCCAAAGCAGAGTTCCTGAGTAGTAACGCAAGGAATGGTAGGACTATAATCACTGCTGACTGAACTGCTGGATCAATGCCCGGGATAAGTGTGATATTGAACCAGAGATTTGTTGGCCAGATTGCAAGTGGCCCTTGACCAAATAATCCAAGCATGAATGCAACAAGTAGTATTGATGAAATTATACTTACTATTACGGTCAGTGAACCTTGGGAGAATCCTGTTAGACCACGCCAACGACTTTCAATCATTATGAAGAACTGTGTAACAATGACTAGTATCCAAGGAATTGTCACAAGAAATGATAATGAAAATGGATGGACCATCATGAAGACTCCAGAAATGATTAGTGGGAGTCCTGTTACAATGTCCGTCTTGGCAGTGTACATTGAACCAATAAGAATCAAAGCTGCAGCTGGACCAATCACTAGGAAGAAGCCCCATCCTCCGCCAACCTCTGCATAGATTCCGGATTGACTTGCTGCAAGCATTCCCATGAAAATCATGAATACTGCAAATATCTTGCTACCACCCGTGACAATATCAGCACCTATTTTTGTGGTCTTGAGTTCTCTTGCACCTAATCTGGGTGAAAGCATAATCCAGAATAGCATCATTGCTAGGAATGCGTATATTATTGCAGGATTAGTCAAGAAATGAAATCCTACTTCACCTTCAGGAACAGTAACTATTGTGCTCCAAGGCTGCCAAATTGACCCTCCAAGTGGATGTTCTCTTATCGGCCCAATGAATACAGCAATTGAGCCAATTAGAGCAGTTAAGAAACCACTCAGTCCAAATGCAAATTTCGCTTTGCCTGGACTCCGTGCAAATCCTCGAATTGTAGATTTGGGTGACCACCAGTAGAGTAGTGCCATGATCTGACCCACAATTAATGCACTATAAGCAGCATAGATTAGGAATGGTCCAAAAGCCAGTCCCAAAGCAAGTAGAGGGATGAACAAACCATTTAGCATTCCAGC